>QNCV01000109.1 GCA_003645845.1 Fidelibacterota bacterium
AACAACAACATTATAGATATCCATTTCCGGGTGAACCGGAACGGTGGTTACATAATCCCAATCGTAGGGTATTTCCGGACTCGGATTCATATCATTAAACGGTTGGATCGCCCGCCAAATCTGGTATTCTTTCACAGAACCCTCAAGACCTTCCGCCCTTTTCCAGGTCAGGCGAACCTGTTTACCATTGTCTTCGGGAACATCGATGACGTCAATCAGCTCCGGTCCGAATACATGCATTTCAGGCCACATCATTATTGGATCTTCCGGGCTGTTATTCGGCCAATCAAAAGTACGCCATTCCGGATTAAAACCGGATTTCGAATACATCATATCAACTTTTCCGGCCGGTAAAGCAATATCATAATGTCCGTTAATGTCAGTATACGTATATCCCATGTACTCAACAATGTCATTATCATAATCATAGAGTTCGGCATACACAAATACCTTTCGCAGAGGATTATCTCCATCATCAACAACATTTCCTTGCAGAGTATCCGCAATCATCGGAAAACCGGTGAGCGTTACCATTAAGGTTGTATCGTTCTGAATTTCAAAACCCTGATTGAATGCACCAAATCCATTGGCTCCAACCTGAAAATCGTACCAACCGGGTTTTACATTCAGTTCGAAATGACCGCTGTCATCGGTAAATAGAGTGAAGGGTTCATAAAATTCCCAGTTAAAAAGCATCATCAATGCGCCGGGAATCGGTGAGTTGGATTCATCAACAACGAACCCATCCAGTAATATATCACCTACAATTGAACCCATCCAGAATTCCAGATACGTCGGTTGATTACCAACCCAGATGTTATCAATATTATAAGGATCGTAACCATCCGCATTGGCTGTGGCCGAATACCAGTCAAAAGGAATATGCTCCAATCTGAAATAACCACTGCCATCGGTATAAATCTCAAAATACTGATTCCAGTTGTACAGCTCCACATGGGCATTGGCAATTCCATATCCGTTCTCATCAAAAACATAGCCTTCAACAACGCCCTCGGTGACTGGTTCCGAAATATAATAATCCCTGTTATAATGATTGCCTGATAAAACATTCATGGAATCAACGACAGATGGTCTCCATTCATAAGGCCAATAGACCTCTATCATATAGGGAACACCAGGATATGGTTCACCGACAAGAGGAACTTCATAATATCCATTCTCGTCGGTAAATGCCCAGATATCCAATCCCGGGAGACCGGCCGGACCTTTTACCGGTGATATCAACTGGTAAACATGAACCTGGGCATCGTACAGCGGATTATTATTATTGGCGTTATATACAGTTCCACTCAAGGACGCATCGGGAATAATCGCTGTAAAATCAAGTCCTGCTGCCGGTGCATACACATCAGAATAGGAATCGGGCATGAACAGCACGTCATCCGACCAGGCGTTTACCCAATAGGAGCTCGTATCTACACCACCCCAACCATTATCAAAAGGAATTCCCTGTAAAGCCGTTGAGACCCGGAGTTCATAATTACCGGATTCGTCGGTATAAGCCCAGTTATGATAGCCGACGTCAATTCCCAGCCAGACATCCGTATACATCTCGACGTCCGCCATCGGATCACCTGCCGATGTACCAACATAACCTGTAAAACTTGCATTCAGACTATAAAGCGTAAAGTTAACCGGGTGATCACCATTCTCAAATACTTCCAGCTCCTTCGACCAGGGAATCATATACTGACCGTAAATGTCATCTTCCTCAATTTCCACTTCCCACCAGCCGGGCATCGCGGGAATCTCAAATGAACCATCTGAATTTGTCACGACTTCTGTTTCACCGTAATCACCGTGCGCATTGATGGTCACCCCACCGACGCCTTGGCCATTTTCATCTTGCACGGCACCATAGATGGTTTCCTTCCCCACAGTTAGGACAAAATCAAAACCGGTCACCTGCCCGAGAATCGACACATCAATGCCATAGGGATCGGGATAGTATCCGGGATATTGATTCCAGATATCTTCGACACCGATAATAAAATCACCCTGATATTGATCAAAAATACCGATCTTGTAATAACCGTTTTGATCGGTCTTCGTCAGGAACACTGCTTCAGGCTCCCAATCTTCCCAGATTGTATCCGCAGGCATCTTGGCCACCCAGACAACTACATCAACAGCCGGGTATGAGCCGACCGATTTTTCAGGCGGATTTTCCACCATAACGGTGCCTTCGATACTGGTATTTTCATCGGGAGCGCCCACAAACGCAACCCCTTCAAACATAATGGGTGTTGCAGTACTCCATCCCGATACATAGACAATGCAATTCTGCAATCCGAAAAACGGTTCGGGACTGCCTTCGTCACCGAAACTCATTGTATTGAGAGTTGCCTGAAATATCCCGTCCCCGGGTGGTGTTTCGTCAAATTCCGCACCATCCCAGACCTTGATTTCATCTCCATCGTCACCGCTAAGATCGACAAAAAGGTCATTACCACCAAAAACAGAATCACCGTCGTCCACCCAGAATTCAAGCACAACCGTGTCACCAGTCAAGATTTGAAATACAAAAGATTCACCGGCAATATAATTAATAGTATCCGGTACACCGGGAAAAAGTGTCAACGTATCCATCGGCATCATAATGTCAGTTTTACTCGGAGCAAATTTCGACAGGCTTTTCTGAGCCCGTTGAAAGGACATCTGATTATTAAAAACCTGCAAATGGGAATTTGTTTTGTGAGATTTCCTCTCATGATGCGTCTTTCCCATGTAAACCTGCATCATCTTTCCCCGGTCACTGTTCGATCGAAGGGCGTTTTGAACCTTTGATTGAATCTTTACCTGTTCCGGTTGACTCAGTTTGATCATCTCCCGACTCCACTGCACCCGTTTCACTGCCTGGCTGGTATTCTCCGCCCAGACAAACGAAACAAGCAACGTCAACATCAGAAAAATTGTCGCTAACTTTTTCATAGTTACCTCCCGATTTGTTTTTGACTAAAAATTATTTGATTTTTGAGCATATTTTGATTGATTTGCAATCCAATCTACAATTTGTCATTTAATTTATCAATACATCAATAAAAAATATTTTGTTTATTTTTCTCATCTACGTTTTAACCTAACTAATAAGTATCAGACAGACTGTGATTCCCAACACAATAAAACCAATTGAAAAGCGACAGTGTGATTTGAATTACATTAACGTGAATTCAACGAAAGCAATCAGTGTTTCACTAGAGATATAAACCGTTAAAACAGTTCTTAAAATTCTACGTAAATTGAACTGTTTTAACAGTTACAATTAATATTTCCTGCTCATATAATTCACGTTACATTATGTTAGACGTTGAAGCCGGCATAAGATAACTCCCCTAAAAATTTTCCTTAACCCAATGCCACATCTAACAGCATCATGACCGCAAATCCAATCATTGCTCCGGAAGTTGCAACATCACTGTTGGATTCCAGTTGTGACTCCGGAATCAATTCTTCAACAACCACATAGATCATGGCGCCGGCGGCAAAGGAAAGCGCATAGGGTAAAATCGGCTGCATCAGGAGAACGGCAGCCGCGCCGATTACTCCCGCGATGGGTTCCACAATCCCGGACAGCTGGCCGTACCAGAAACTCTTAAACCGGGAAAATCCCTCCCGCCGCAGAGGTACCGAGACTGCCGTTCCCTCCGGAAAATTCTGGATGCCAATACCCAGCGCCAGGGCAACTGCTCCGGCAAGAGTCGCCGAAGGCAGATTAGCACCGAGGGCGCCAAAGGCCACTCCAACCGCCAGTCCTTCCGGGAAATTATGCAGTGTAATCGCCAAAACCAGCAATACACTTCTCTGCCAATTAGTTTTGATTCCTTCAGCCTCTTCATCGGGAAAACCGATATGTAAATGCGGAAGCAGCATATCCACAATTCTCAGAAATATGCCTCCAAGCAGAAATCCCACAACGGCCGGAACCCAGGGAATTCCGCCTGATTGTTCTACCATCTCAATGGCCGGGGCCAGCAACGACCAGAAACTGGCGGCAATCATAATTCCGGCGGCAAATCCCAGCATTGCGTCAAGCACGCGTCGGTTGATTGTTTTGAATACAAAGACAACCGCTGCGCCGGCGGCGGTTACCCCCCAGGTAAACAGAGTTGCCAATAATGCCTGCATAACCGGATGCAGAGCTTTAAACCATAGAATCAATATGATACACCTTACTATTTCTTTCTTAATTGTAGTCGACTAGAAATTCACACTTCTCTTCAAACACCCTGCATTTTTGTCTTCTGACCTTTTCCATTTGCTTTTTTGAATGTCGAATACCGAACGACGATTAACAATGTCAGATTATCCTTTTTCTAAAGTCTTATACATATTAATCAATCCATTCGTCGATGAATCATGGGTATTGATTTCGTTGGCTGTTTCGAGTTCCGGCAGTATTTTCTTCGCCAACTGTTTGCCCAACTCAACGCCCCATTGATCGAAGCTATATATATTCCAGATAATACCCTGAACAAATATTTTATGCTCATACATGGCAATCAACGCTCCCAAAACCCGCGGTGTCAATTTTTTGTAGAGTATCGACGTTGTGGGCCTATTGCCGGAAAATACTTTAAAAGGGATTAGTTTTTCCAACTTTTCCCCGGAAAGACCTTCAGTCATCAACTCTTTTCTGACTTCGGATTCGTTCTTTCCATTCATCAGCGCTTCCGTCTGGGCAAAGAAATTCGCCAGTAATTTCCGGTGATGGTCGCCGATGTCATTGTGAGATTGAGCCGCCGCCAGAAAATCACAGGGAATCAGCTGGGTGCCCTGATGAATTAATTGATAAAAAGCATGCTGCCCGTTTGTTCCCGGTTCACCCCAGATAATCGGTCCGGTCTGATAGTCTGTTTTAAAACCATTCCGATCGACGCTTTTTCCATTGCTTTCCATGTCAGCCTGTTGCAAATAGGCCGGGAAGCGATGCAGATATTGATCATAGGGCAAAATCGCCCACGACGGCGCATCGAAAAAATTCCGATACCATATTCCCAGCAAAGCCAATATTATCGGAATATTTTTCCTGAATTCAGTCTCTCTGAAATGCCGGTCCATGGCGTGTGCGCCTTCCAGCAATTCACGAAAACGGTCAAAACCAATCGAACAGGCAATGGATAATCCAACCGCCGACCAGAGGGAATAGCGTCCGCCGACCCAGTCCCAAAATTTGAATATATTTTCCTCGCCAATTCCGAAAGCCTTAACCGCCGGAACATTTGTTGAAACCGCCACAAAATGCCGGGCAACGACACGCTCATCCGCCAACTTTTCCAGAAGCCATTTTTTTGCGCTGTGTGCGTTGGTCATAGTCTCCTGAGTTGTGAAAGTCTTTGAAACCAAGATAAACAGGGTCGATGCGGGCTTAAGATTTTTCAACGTTTCCACCAGATGAGTGCCATCCACATTGGAAACAAAATGAACCCTGATATTTTTTTCAGCATAGGGTTTCAACGCCTCGGTGACCATCACCGGACCAAGGTCCGATCCGCCGATGCCGATATTAACAATATCCGTAATGCGTTCACCGGTATAACCCCGCCACTCACCGGAAATGACTTTCCCGGAAAAGGATTCCATCTGTGCCAGAACGGCGTTGACTTCCGGCATCACATTTTTTCCGTCAACATACACCGGTTTATCCGAACGGTTGCGAAGAGCCGTGTGAAGCACCGCCCTGTTTTCGGTCTCATTGATTTTTTCACCCGCGAACATTGCATCGATTGAAGATTTCAGATGCGTCTCTTCCGCCAGTTTGATCAAAAGATTCATAGTCTCATCGGTAATCAAATGCTTGGAAAAATCCACCAGGATGTCTTCAAATTGAATTGAATATCGTTCAAAACGCCCGGGATCCTCCGCAAACATATCGCGCATGTGAACAGCTCTCATCCGACGAGCATGATCTCCCATCTGTTTCCATGCATTGGTTTTTCGGGGATTGATTTTATCCTGCATAATGATTTTCCTTCGTATTCTTTAATTTTAAATTCGACAATGTGGTTCCCGGTTCCCGGTATCTTCGATAAATTGCCGTCAGCGTGGAATAATGCAGCAAACGATTTATAAACGGGATTCTGCTCAGCCAGAAAATCACTATTGAGTATAAAAACCAAATCGTAAGATAGTAGCCGTAATGCAGCAGAAGCATCCCCGGGGAATCTTTAATTTGCAGATCAATGCCAAACCAACAAATCACTTTTTTCACAAGGGCAAAAAATACACCCAGCATTGTCAACCGAAACATTACGTAGGCCATCGGCTGGTGAACTTCGATGGCTTTTTCCGGGCAAAACGCCATACAACGCATGCAACTTTCACAATGAAATGTCCAGAAAGGATATTTCTGTTTTCCGCCGATCATTTTAATGGCATTGTTCGGACAATATTCCGCACAAATACCGCAGCCGGTGCAGCGTCGGTTGGTAAAAAACAGTTTCGCCAGACCGGTTTTGCCGTACAATAGATACCCGATACTGATCGGAAGCAGCAATAGTCCCAATATCAATTCAACAATATTCAGCAAAGTGAACCAGCTGCGCTTACCGGTCAGAATTCTCTTAATAAACAGTTCGCTCGGAATCTGAGCCCGCCTGATAATTTCCTGAACATTTCCTGCTTTCTGGGCGGACAGCAGCGCCATCCAGTTCACCGGCATATTGATACTCTGCACGCCTCTCACTTTGTATCCTTTAAAAGCCAGAATCAATGCGATAATGAATGTTGCGCTGCCACTGAGTCCGGGAATGAAAAACCTCTTAAACTGTATTCGTCCCTGCGTCGCAACCACTATCCCATGGGCTTTACGGACTCCCGGCATTCGTAACGCAAACCTGATAACACTCCAGGGCGCCGTAAAACCGTGAGTCGGCATAAACAGACAGACCAGGTGTTTATCGGAATCCGTGGCCGGTTGTTTTTGCGATTTTCTGCCAATAAACTGTCGAGTTACATGAATTCCCCGGTTCTCTGCTATCTGCCGCATCCAGTCGGCAACTCTCAGAGAATTCCCGGTGCCGCTGAAAATGTAAAATGATGCTGTTTTATAGTAACTGCTATCGGTCATGAATGAGACAAATTTACATGTTCTTGAGCGAAACATGAAATGAAAGATTTACTCCTTTTCATTCCAAATGAAAATGATGTATATTTTCAAGACAGCGTTTATTTAAAAAAGAAAAAAGGTAAATAAATGAACAAAGCGCAGAAAGTACTCGCCGATACTAAAACACCCCATAAAGGCATGGAAGCGCTGAAAAAATACATCCCGCACTACTTCGACAAAAACAGTAATTTTGATATTGTCAAATTTACCACTAAACTTAAAACTAAGAACTAAAACGAATGCCCGAAACCCATCACATAGAATATAAAAGCCGACTTACCGGTGATGTTGACCTGGAAAAAGAGATAATCGCCTTTTTAAATACCCGCGAAGGCGGAAAAATTTACATTGGAATCGATAAAACAGGAAAAGTTGTAGGAGTAGCTGACACAGACAGTCTGATGCTCAGGATTAAAGACCGTATAAAAAACAATATATTACCCTCGGCAATGGGGCTATTTGACGTAGTAGTCGAAACCCTTGAGCAAAAAAATGTAATTAAGATTATTGTAGCTGCCGGAAGTGAAAAACCTTACTATAAAAAACGATACGGTATGACGGAAAAAGGCTGCTACATAAGGATAGGTACAGCCGCCGAACCCATGCCCCAGAATTTAATAGAAAAACTATTTGCAGGCAGAACAAGAAATTCTATCAGTAAAATACAAGCGCCCCGCTCCAATCTGAGTTTTGAGCAATTGCGTATCTACTACGAAGAAAAAGGCATTCTTCTGAACAAGCAATTTAAACAAAATCTTGAACTGCTTACAAAAGAAGGTCAATTAAACTATGTAGGCTATTTGCTTGCCGACCAAA
>QNCV01000110.1 GCA_003645845.1 Fidelibacterota bacterium
GGGATCAGCGCGATCGACAACCTTGATAATCCAATCGGATCCTTCAGAATCTTTACCGATACCAACAGCATTCATACCGAAATCAGGATATCCGCGCTTTATTATTTTTAATAATTGCTTCTCCTCGGGATATCCCGATGCATGTTTTTCAAGATTATTCTGCACTTTGCCATAGGCGCTGACAATTTCTCTAATCCGCCAGTCTGCAATTTTATCACGTTGCCAGCAGGATGTGGTCGCAATCAGTCCTTCCACTTCAAATTCATTGGCATAGGTCAGAAAACGCACCAGAGACATGGCGTCATCGGGTTCATTTTCAATATCCGTCAGAACGATTATACGAGTTTTAAGATTATCGGAGATCAATTCCAGAGGAAAGCAAAAAATAAGCAGTGTTAAACCCAGAATGACTCCTATTTTCATCAATTTTCTCATGTAATGTTATTTAATATCTGAACATTCATTATCAATCATTAGGTGGTGCCAGTGTCATTAATCGTTCAATTTCTCGCTCTATTTGACTATCATCTTTTGGTTCGGCATATCCCCTGTAACCTTTTTCGAAATTCCATGTATAACCGTTTGACAGACTACCGTTACCTTCCCAATATTCTCTATAATATTTGGTACCATATACGGCATATAGCACGGTTATCTCATCCCAACTTGATCGTCCTCTGTTTGGACCAACGCCCCATTCCAGCTCAAAGGCTTTGCGCACCGGATTATCGGCGGGAGTCCGACTGCTTAGGGTCTCACCGGTAATAATATCACCCCCATCATCGGTAACGACCAATGTACCCGGCCAATGTTCAATAACGTATTGGGTTTGACCAACAAGATTATGTCTCACAAAATTAAAATCATCGCCATGTAAACCACCCATTACAGCCAGAAGTTTAACTTTTTTTTCAACTAAGGCATAGCCTTCCGGATCTTTCAATAAATCGTACAGATTATTAAGGAAACCAACACTGATGACCACTACAGAACTGTCTTCCTGAACCGCCAAAATCTGCTTATATAGCTCAACTGCATCTACGACTGAGTTATCACTTAAATCATGTTCCATATTATCAACATCATCATTACGGCTGGCACTGAAATAATCACATGGATCTGGTTCAATTAGGCTCTTTTTATAAATTCCAATCGGAATTGTGCCACGATGATAATAGGTATTGATTGCATCGATGGCATCCGGCGCCAGAGGATGAACTTCATTGTAAGACACTCCCAAAATTGTCGCTTTCCCTTCTGTTTGCAAACCATGAAGTACCGCCAGGGCTCCTACGTCATCTACATCCAGCGTCATGTCGGTTTCAAAAATAACCGGCACCCCCACCACCTCGACGTCCAGGCCGATGATCTCCGGGGAAGTCGGCCCATCCTCCTCACAAGCCGGATAAAATAGAAAAACTGTAAGAAGCAGTACAAGTGCAGTCATTTTATTGATATTCATAAAGTTCTCCTTCCGTATGTTATTATTGTCATCTCATCCACTCTTGTATTCACGGATTAATCGCCCAGTTCATTCCTGTCGCCAACGCCGATGATGAATATTGTTTGATCCAAAACATAAGCACACTCTCGCTCCTATCTGCTTAACCAATCATTATATGGAGTATGAAAATTATTGCTATACCTGTGATTCCCTGCACCAGCGTCGCCATTGTCTGACTTCGGAGTGCAGTGGATGTCTCCATCTCCGAGAATTGGGCCACTACCCAAAAGTAGCTGTCATTCAGATGGGAGACCGTCATGGCGCCGGCGCCGATTGCCAGAACGGTCAGAGCTTTACCGATTTCAGATGATAAGCCCAAAGGTTCCAGCAGTGGAGAAAGCAGAGCCGCAGTGGTAATAATGGCCACTGTCGAAGAACCCTGGGCCGATTTCAAAACGGCAGCCATAATAAAGGGTAAGAAAATGCCGGCCTGCCAACCGGATAAGCTCGATCCGATGATATCACCAATCCCTCCGGCCCGCAGAATCGCGCCAAAAGCCCCTCCTGCTCCTGTGATTAGAATAATGACACCGGCTTCTTTCAGACCACTCACCGTCCAGTCAAAATGAGAATCCCCGGAGCTTTGCTTCAGCAGAAATGCCAGCAGGACACCGATAAAAAGCGAGATAACAGGATTTCCGACAAAGACAAAAAACCGGTAAAACCACTGACTCCCAAACGGCTGGGTCGGGTACTCCGCTACGGACCTGAGCGCAATCAGTATGATGGGAACGATGATCGGAGCCAAAGATGGCAAATTGCCCGGCAGATTTTCAGGCTTTTTTTCCATCTGAATGTCTTCTCTTTGTCTCAGACCCGACTTTTTGCCAATCCATTTCGCCCACCCGTATCCCGCAAGAGAAACGGGCAGAGCAACCATCAATCCCAAAAGAATCACCAGACCCAAATCGGCGTTTAAGGCCGCCGCAGCCGCGAGAGGTCCCGGGGTTGGCGGAACGAATACATGGGTTGCATACAATCCTGCAGCCAGCGATATGGCAAAAACAATGAGGGGTATCCCGGACTTTTTACTCAGGGCCTTATTGAAACGTGACAAAATCACAAAACCCGAATCGCAAAATACCGGGATGGATACTATAAACCCGGTCAGATTCATCGCCAGTGCGGAGTGTTTTTCGCCGACAGTTTTCAACACAGTCCGGGCAATCTGCGTAGCGCCGCCACTCTTTTCAAGGTAGCTGCCGATGATCGTCCCGAAGGCTATGATAATTCCAATACTCGAAAGTGTTTTCCCAAACCCATCGGTTATATTTCCTACAATTGCGCTGCCTTCCATACCGGATGCAAATCCCATAATGATCGCTGCCAGAAGCAGGGACAGAAACGGATGGATTTTGAACTTGGTTGTCGCGATGACAATCAGAAATACAACCAGCAGCAAAACAAGAAGCATGAACATTTTAACACCCGTCCAATACAGTAATTATTTTATCCGGCAACATTGTTCCTTCCTGTCGATTTACCAATACATTCACAGCGCTTTTGGCTTTCGCCCCCCTCAAAATACGATGCATGCGGGCGTAGGCACTTCAATCCGGTCTGCCTCCTTTAACAAGCCGGTAATTTTATCGCGCTTAAATGACACAATATTATTTGAATGCCGATTGGCCACCAGTAAAAAGTTTTCATCCGGCGATAATGAGATATTACGCGGAGCATTACCCAGTGAAGATTGATGACCGACCAGTTTTAAAAACCCGCTATTGGGATTGACTTTGAAAATAGCGATACTGTCATGCCCTCTATTGGACGCATAGACAAACTTACCATCTGAAGAAATTTTTATATCGGCGCATATACTATTTCCCGTATATCCAACAGGTAACGTAGAAAACGATTCATCTTTTAAATAAACTCCATCGTCAGTTTTTTGCACCAGCGTTATTGTGTTATTCAGCTCATTTAACACATATATCCAGTATCCATTGGGATGAAACGCAAGGTGTCGCGGTCCGGCTTCCGGCGCCATTTTCATTATCTGAGGATTGGGCGGAATCAATTTTTGCGATCCGGTATCCAGCCGCGAAAACCATAGTTCATTCGCCCCCTTGTCAACACAAATAACCGCATTATCTGACGGCTCGAACCAGGCCGAATGAGCATGCGCTGTTTGTTGATTTCCACTAATATCATCGACGTTGTGAGTTTGCACATCCAGTAATGGGCTTAATTCCCCTTCTTTATTCAGCCGAAGCAGACCAACATTACCTCCTGTGTAGTTGGTTACTAATACAAATCCCATTGCATTTACGGTTAAAAAACAGGGATGCGCACCGCCTGATGAACGGCGGCTTATGAGAGCCAGACTATCACCTTCTATTAAAAACGACTCCACAAAGCCAACCCCATTGTTGTTGACTTCATTAACGGCAAGTAGATATTTTTTATCGGCACTCATCGCTAAAAAAGCCGGGTTCTCGGCTTTTGCTGCTAAACCGATTCGCTTTAATGAACCGTCTTTCCGGAGTGAATATTTATAAATACCCCGGCTCTCTTTGTCGGTATAAGTACCCACATAGAACGAATAGGTATTGTTTTTTATAATGGTCTTATTTTGATCCATCTGGCAGTTTGCCAGTAAAATAAGCACCATGATAACAATGTGGAATTTCACAATATATCCTTGTAATTCTATAATTTATAATTCAATACGGATTCTATCCTCCTCTGAGAGATT
Source organism: Fidelibacterota bacterium (assembly GCA_003645845.1). Lineage (GTDB taxonomy): Bacteria > Fidelibacterota > UBA2242 > UBA2242 > UBA2242 > B118-G9. The sequence continues at coordinate 4,203 of QNCV01000110.1, forward strand.
GAACACTTTACAGTCATTGGCGTAAGTGCGTTCCGGCAGAGTAATCAGGACATTGGCGGTTTGATCGTTTATGGTAAATGGCGCATGATGCCATACTCCGGGGCGAATTACTGCTATTGTACCCTTGGGAATCCGGAAAACGACAATTTTATCGACAGGGACACACCCGTCATCAGGTGTTGCCACGGCAACATGAATCAGAACATCATTATCAAGAGGTAAGATTCCCTCGGCAGTGTATGAATGATATTCCGCGATATCGACAATCATATCTCGTTTTTCAACACGACAAACCGAGAAAGATGCCGTGCCGGATTTTCCTAAATTCTGCTGAACCATATCCCTGAAAAATTCGATCGGCGGGGATCCAATTTTTTCAGAAACCGGGTCTAATAGATTGGCGTAACTGCCATAGGGAAGAAAATCCTCAACAGTCAATTCTCTGATCTTTACCGTTCGCATATTACTTTCTCCTATCAATATTCATTCAATTCTGCCCAAATCAATTTTCTAATAAAAGGATTCCAAAGAATTGTCAATCCCTGACACAACGGACACTATAACCGCCCTGTTTCCAGCCGCTATCATCGCGATATACGTCTGAATTACCGTTATACATATATCGATACCAGGCATTACCGCCATTACTCTCCGTTGAAGACCAGAAATAGGAGTTAATGCCCAGACCATCGTATACTCCATGGTTATAACGATAACCTCCCGGCAGCGCTGAAAAACCGCTTTCATTCGTCGCGCCTTCATTTGGATCAAGCCATAAACCATCGCCTCCTTCAATGGTTCCGGTGCTTTTCATCTTTCCGCCGGCAACAGAATCTCCCCCCAGATAATCCACGAGCTGCTGCCATTCGGCATCCGTTGGAACATGCCAGCCTTCCGGCGCGATGCTCCGCTCGTCATTTACGGCAAACCAGTTATACAGCATTCCATATTTACCAATATTATCTGTATCGTTATCGCAATAGCAGTAAGCTCCAGTCGGCCTGTCCCATTCGTCATCTTCGGTCAGACAAGGTATCTTATCTCCATTCCTGTAATGTGTAACCTTCAGGTTCTCCGCCATCCACCACTGACTACCAATTTTTACGGTTTTATAAATATTTCCATCTATGTCCTTTACTGTACCTTCTGAAAGAGTTTTTTGGCCCTTTTTGGGGGTACAACTAATAGAAACCAAAATAAGGAATGTGAACAAATACAATATCTGCTTCTTCATATCATCCTCCTATACCAGAACTCTTTGGAAATTGTCCCGGTGTTATTGATAAAGCGTCTCTTTCATCGCCCGGGTTCATCGTAATCTCTACACTCTTATAAATGTTCCCAATAACGTCCAAGATATTCAATAATAACTTTTCTCACTTCCATTGGATCAATCATTCCTAATTTTTTATATATAATTTCCCCTCCGGGTTTGACGATAATCGTAAAGGGCAATGACCCCGGCCAGTCTTTATCGACAATCTCTATCAGCTGATACTTATCATCCGAATTAAAAAGATAATTGTGTGTCGAGGCGTATGATTTTTTCAGAAATTTCAGGGCCTGTTCTTCCTTATTCGGAGGATCCAAACTGACTGTAATCATCTCAAATTTACGTTTGCGATAGTTTCGATTAATTTTAATCAGTTCCGGAAATTCCGCCACACAGGGACCGCACCAGGTCGCCCAAAAATTGATTAGCCTGAGTTTTTCAGATTTATTTTCCAAAAGTTCTTGAATACCGGCAATATCGATGGAGCTCAATTCAACCTTTTCTGCATTCATTTTTTCCAGGGTAGCCTGGGCATATTTTTGTTTTGACGCCCATTTTATTGAACATCCAAATACCTTCGTTTTCTCAACCGGAACCTTCTTTCCGGCCAACAAGGCATCTATGGCATTCCGGGTATCATGAGAAGTTACTTTTGTAATATTTTCACCATTATCAATTCTACCCGTGTATCGTAATTTTCGGTTTTTATCGAAGATAAAAACATGCGGCGTTGCAATAGCACCGTAGGCTTTCGCGGCCAGCTGTTTGTCACCGTCGTACAGATACGGAAAATTGAAATTTCTTTCCCGGGCTCGTTGCTTCATATCTTCATAGCTATCACCGATATCGGTATAACCATATTCATCCAAACGTAATGCGTCAGGGTTATTTGATGATATACAAACGACTGCCACTCCCTTATCCTTATAATCATCTACCAGTTTCATTATTCTTTCTTCATAAGCCTGGGCGGTGGGACAGTGGTTGGCGGTAAAAATGATAACCAGTATATCGGCTTTTGCAAAGCTGTTTAATGTATAATATTGACCATCTATCCCAATGAGCTTAAAATCCGGGGCGGCGGCCCCGATATCCAGGGTTTTAACATTGCCAAATGCGCAGCTGAGCACAGTAAAAAATAGTAACGTAATATTTCTAATTCGATTGACCATTTTTTCCTCCATATAATCGTGAAAATTTATCGATTGTCACTTCTACCCGAGTCCCTAAAAACGCCAATTCCATCTCCCAATTATCATTAGTATCAATTTCAATAAAGGAACCTAAAGTGACATTTTTATTTAGTTTGCCATCAAATCCTAAAAAATGTTGTGTGAATTTAAAACGCCCCCTGCTCTTGCCGAAATTATATTCCCAATGGGGCTCGATAACATAGTAAACTTTCGCTTTTTCCAGAACATTGAATTTGAATCCGGTCTGAGGACGAAAACGGAAAACATCATCTGTTGACTCTTTGATCCGATATTCAATCCGGCTGTTCCAGAAAAATTCCTTAAATCTGATATCTTTATGTTGCAATCGGAACCAATGCTCATTGGCGCCGGGATCGCTTTTCATAACATAACGATATTGCGAAGCCCAACTATCATCAAACTTGTAACGAAGAATCATCTGACTTGTGCCGTAATTAAAATAAAAACGACCTCCAAAACCCCAGTGTTTACCATCCACAGTGAAGTTATTTTGCACACGATCAGACCAATCTTTGGCAGCTGCAGGAATAACCGGTGTAGCAATTGCAAAAACAAGAATTATTTCAGTCAATATCTTATTAAAACTACTCATTTGTAGATCACTCCACTGGTCAACACAGACAGGACAACATCTATTGCCCGTTTGTCAATTTTAAAGAGATCGGCGAAGATCTTATCCCGACACGGAAAAAGCCCCCATTCAATCTGGTCAAAACCATAGCTTAAAAGTGTTTGCATATTCCCCTTTCATTTGGAATTTAATCGCTCAGTTTCGCCGGAAATATTTCGTTAGCAATATCCTTTGATAAAAGGTTGATTTTACTCATATTGAGCAAACTGCCTCAGTAAAATTTCCGCCGTCCATTTGGCTGCCATTCCGACGACCTCAGGACATTTTCCATCAGCGCTTTTTCTGACTTTCTTACAAATAACACTTCCATGCTCTTCTTTAAAGCGTTTATGCACTTTATGAATCAGTTCATGTGATAATGAATTGTCGCCGAATCTCTCTGTTCCGCACAGCCATCCGATAACCATACCGGAACCGGTAAATGCTCCGCAACTGGCAGAATTATCAGGTGTCGCCCCTCCATCCAGGCAGCTGGCAGTTCTGAACAATGCTTCATCTGCCGGAATAAAGTCAATGGCATCCTGCAAAGCGGCCACAGTACATCGCGCACAACCTTTGTGTTTATCTTCATACAGATAA
>QNCV01000111.1 GCA_003645845.1 Fidelibacterota bacterium
AAGCACTCGGTTTAAAAGTGTTTCTCTTGTGAAAGCCCGCCGTGGATAGCGCATAAAAAGCTTCAACAAAGAAAATTCTGTGGGAGTCGGCTCAATTGGCTTGCCATTGATACAAACTTCCCGCGTTTCAGTATTAAGGGCGATTTTACCGGCTTGGATTTGTTTGTTTTCATGGATTTTACCGCTTCGGCGTAACAGAGCCCGGATACGAGCGAGAAGTTCATCGAAACTGAATGGTTTGGTGAGATAATCGTCCGCACCGCTGTCCAATCCTTTGACCCGGTCAGATACTTCTTTTTTTACAGTTAACATTAAAATAGGGATATCTGATCCATGGTTACGGATGCGTTTACAAACATCAAAACCATCTATATCAGGAAGCATAATATCAAGAATGGCCAGATTAAAAATGTTTTGTCGCATTATGTCCAGCCCATCTTGTCCGGTATTGCTTACCGATACATCATAGCCCTCATACTTAAGGCCGGTTTGCAAAAATTCAGTGATTACAGGATCGTCTTCAATGATTAATATTTTTAGGTTATTGTTCATTTCTACAAGTTTCGGAACTTATAAAGAGTACATGTTTTGAAAAATATATGAAACATGTTTAGTCTTATAATCCATTTTTAACATTAATATTTCTTCAAAAGAAAATTATGATGTCAATAAATGAATAGCAATAAAAACCTAAATCTGCTCTGTGATGAATTTTTGTCAAATAAAATTCTTTAGTATAAAAGCTCTTATCGATATATTTAACAAAAGTCTGAGATGACATGCCATTAAAGAGAGAACTAAAATTAATTGATGTATTTGCGGTATCTTCCGGTGCAATGATCAGTTCGGGATTGTTTGTGCTCCCTGGCCTTGCATTTAAAATTTCCGGACCGGCGATGATTCTTTCATACATACTGGCTTCACTTTTAATAATCCCCAGTCTTTTAGCGAAAGCCGAATTAACCACAGCGATGCCAAAAGCCGGCGGAACATACTTTTTTATCGACAGAAGTTTGGGGCCGGTATTGGGAATATTCGGTGGATTTGCGAACTGGTTTTCCATTAGTTTAAAAAGCGCCTTCGCACTTATCGGTATCGGCGCTTTCGCCATTATAATTAAGCCGGATATTTCCGAGTTTGAAATAAAACTCATAGCCATTGCGGCTTGTCTGATATTTACTTTGATGAATTTAATCAGTGTAAAAGCGACAGGGCGTTCACAGGTATTGTTGGTAATCGGTTTGATTACCATCTTAATAATTTATATCGGACGGGGATTTGTTCTGACCCATCCTGACCGATATGTACCTTTTATGCCGAAGGGTTTCTGGTCGGTTATATCGACGGCCGGATTGGTGTTTGTATCCTACGGCGGGTTGACAAAAGTATCCAGCATCGCCGAAGAGGTTGAAAATCCGGGCAGGAATATCCCGCTTGGAATGATGATTTCTTACGGGGTTGTAACTCTGTTCTATATATTGGCAATCGGAATTACCGTCGGGGTTGTTGACGGTCAGGAATTATCGGGGTCATTGATTCCCTTGTCCTTAGGTGGTTTGAAAGTTTTTGGAACTCCCGGCATAGTTATTCTCAGTATAGCGGCAATGACGGCTTTTATCACCACCGCCAATGCCGGATTATTAGCGGCGTCCCGGTCACCCTTAGCGATGAGCCGGGACCAGCTCTTACCGGAATTTTTCAGCAGAGTCAATCGAAAATATAAAACGCCGGTGACGTCAATCCTGATCACCAGCGGTTTCATGATTGCAGTCATACTGTTTCTGAGAATTGAAGACCTGGTAAAAACGGCGTCAACCTTGATGATCATTCTTTTCATTATGGTCAATATTTCCGTTATTGTCATGCGTGAGAGCAGGATTCAGAATTATCAACCGAAATTTAAATTGCCGCTATATCCGTTTTTGCCAATATTTGCGTTGATAACATACACATTTCTGCTCTTTGAAATGGGACTCATTCCAATCCTGATCAGCGCTCTTTTTCTGCTGTTTGGCATTGTGATCTACTTTGGTTATGCCAGAAAAAAAGTCAGTCGCACGTCGGCGCTAATGCATGTGGTTGAGCGAATCACAGCGTGGGAATTGAAAAGTAAAACCCTTGGAGATGAGCTCCGGGAGATTATCATCGAGCGGGATGAAATAATTGAAGACCGCTTTGATAAATTGATCAAAAATTGTGAAATACTTGATATTGATGAAAGCCGCAAAATTGAAGATGCCTTTGTTGAGATTTCACAAATTCTCTCCGCAAGGTGCCAAATAGATGAGAAACTCATTTATAATAGCTTTATCGATCGTGAAAAGCAGTCCGGCACAGTTATTAAGCCGGGGCTGGCAATTCCGCATATTATTGTTCCGGGAAAAAACATATTCGACGTATTACTCGTCAGAGCAAAAAAGGGACTGATATTTCCCGGTGTTTCAGACCATGTTCATGCTATGTTTGTGTTGATTGGCTCCCTTGATGAAAGAAATTATCATCTACGGGCTCTGATGGCGATTGCCAATATTGCGCAGGATTCTCTCTTTGAAACTCGCTGGTTGAAAGCCCGTAATCGTGAAGATCTGCGGGATATTATTCTTCTATCGAAGCGGAAGCGGGATATTTAAAGTTCTAATCTTTGACCAAATCTTTCAGTTTTTTCCACCATTTTTCGCCGACCATCTCTTCCGCTGCAGCCAGTATCTCCGAAATAAGGGGCTGAAGATCTGTATCACCTTGCCAATGACTTTCAATCGTTTTGATATCAGTATCCTGCATGATTCGGTCTAATACATAAGCAGCCAGAGCAATGTCATCAACATAACCAAGCGCGCCCCAATATTCCTCCGGAATAAAATCAAAGGGTGACACAAAATAGGAAATTGTCGAAGCCAGTTTTGCTTTACAATCATTACACACCGATGGATCGACTGATAATTTGATCAACAGATGGAATAAATCCGGCGTATATCTGATATATTTTGCCCACTTGCTGCTTTTACCAATATCCGAAGCTAACCAGTTATTAATTTTATCTCTGAGTGAGTCAATGTAACTGCCATGTACTTCAAGCATTTACTAAAATCCTTTTCTAATTCTTTTTTCTTTTAATGAAATGTTCATGTAACCATATTTTTGAGCCATTCATGAAGCTGCGATTTTTTGCGATAAGAAAAAAAGAAATTAAGGCAAAAAGGATATAAAGTAACGCAATTCCAATCATTGCCCAGAAATACATCATATTGCCGGTTCGATAGGCGTAGGCAGGCAGGTTAAGTGATAGAATTAATGGTATTACAATGAAGAATGTTATAGCGGAAGAAAACATGTAATCCGATGCTACCGGTGTTTCGAAATCAGGATCGATAACACGTAACAAGGCAAGACCGGTGGGCATCGTACCCGTACAGGCGCCATAAACGATCAATGTTCTTTCAAAACGATGATCCTTAAAAAGTCTTGAACAAAACCAGGGAACAGTTACCATAACGATAATTCCGCCTAAAATACAGATCACTGTAATCGGTATCCAGTACTTTACAACAACAACCAGCGAAATCGCTCCGATTGCTCCGGAAACCATTAAATCCACCGAAATTCCGGAAATCCGTGTCATACAGCCGTTGTCAATTGTATACTGCAATCCGAAAATATTCAAAATGCCCTTAACAACTAGTGCGGTCAACGCAGCAAAAACAAAACTGATTCCCCATAAGTTGACAGCCAGTTCCATTCCGGCGTTTCCTGCAAATGATAATAAATAGGTCAACAGTTTTAGTAATAAATAGGACAGCATGTAAACTAGTAATACAACGGATCCGTTATATGTCAGGGAGTCGATTGCTTCGGTTTCAGTTGTTAATCGGGACCCTATTGGCAATTCTTTGTCTTTAGCATATACTCCAGATGATACATTACGTTGTTTGATCTTGTCTAATTTTTCCCGTGTAATCCAGTTTTTTCGTATTCCGTAATTAATCAGCCATATACCACCGAAACAGGCCCATAGAAATCCCATTGCAGCAAAGGTCAGTCCGACAGTACCGGCGCCGTCGAAGCCAAAGGATTCCCAACCCTGGCCGATAGCATAGGCCTGCCCGGGGCCCAATGCAAATCCCAGGGGTAGGAATAGTCCGAAAGCAGGGAAGAGATCCGGAAAAAAGGTTTTCATAAAAAAGAAAGTCAATAGCAATCCGAACACAATTTGAATACCATACTGGAAAATAATTGACACAGAAGTGGAATACATACCCAGATCGCCTTTTTTCCTCGGCTTCGGTGCTTTTCGGAGCGACATGGCAATGAAAGAGAGGCTCAATAAATGGTAAACCATTGCCCCCAGATATCTGTTGTCCATGCCAAAGTGTTTGGCGATGAAATTGTAGTAGACCATCAGAATAAATCCGGCGGTCAGCGCATTCGGGATTAAATATTTCTGGAAAAATTTAATCTTGGCACGGAGCAGAGTAGCCAGCAGCAGCGCGATTGAAATAACACCGAGATCAATGAAAAACTTCCATGGAAAATTCATGTGCCCTCCAATATAAATTGTAAGTTTAATAGTACATGAAAATCAGATGAATGTAAAGAAATATTTCAAAAAATCAATTGTCAGATTGCCCCGTGTCCGGCAACAGCAATCATCTCTTTATTCACAAACTGTTTTACGACGCGTTTATCAATAATCCCCTTAAATGTTTTATCCTCAATATTATTGACAACCGGCAGATATTCACTGTATAACTGGTTCATGACATTTAAGGCTTCATCCAGCGCTTCGTTCTCGGGGATTATATCACGAACACTACCCATAATATCGGAAGCCAGTAGCCAGTCCCAGCAGGAATCATCAAGCATGATATCCTTAATCTCTTCAAAGGATATTATCCCGAGGATTTTCCTGTCATCGGAAACAACCGGCAAAAAGGGGTAACCGGTGTCCTGAAATTTTATAAACACCGATCGGATTGATTCGTTTTCAACAACCAACGGAATATCCTGAACCATAACATCGTTAACTTTCCACTTTTTAATGATGTCCTCTTCGGTAATATCCCGCCCGATTTCACCCGCTAATTTTACCGCTAATTTTGTCATTGAAGGCCCGATAATTTGTACAATGAATGTTGTAGCCGTTATTCCAAAAATAATGACGTCACCAAGCATCAAATTATCAGCAACAGAGACTTTTCCCAGATGTTGACTGGCCATAATCGACAGACCAATAGCAACACCGCCCTGCGCAAATAATCCCAATCCGGTATATTTTCTGACGGCATCTTCGGCATTGGTCAGTTTTGCTCCAAGCCAGGCGCCAATGAACTTTCCGACACTTCTGCCAATAACATAGAATACAATAATCAGCCATAACCAGCTTGGCATTTCATTTAAACCTAAACGGGCTCCTACAAAAACAAAAAACAGAATATAAATGGGAATCGATACTCGTTTTAAATTGCGAATTAACTCTTTACTCCGTTTCGGTGAAAGATTAACAACCATGATACCAAGGGACATTGTGACAAGAATGACATCCATTTCCAGTTTAACTGCAAGCCCGATGCATAGTAGTAGAATACCGATGGCAATACTGGAGATATAGTCCTGATCATGGGATTTTTTCAGGACACGAGTAAGAAACCAGCCGGCAAGGATGCCAAGTCCAATGGAACCAAAAAGGTCAAATAATGTTCGTATTATCTTACTGAAAATTTCAGAAGTTTCACCGGCAATTATTCCGGCAACGCTGGTTCCGATTCCATATAATGTCATGGCCAGGGCATCATCCAGAGCGACGATTGCAATGATTGTCGTCGTTAAAATTCCGGCAGTGCGGTATTCCCAGAGCACATTAATTGTCGAAGCCGGATCGGTTGCCGAAGCGATTGCTCCAAATACGATTCCTGTCGCAAGAGCGGTATTAAAGGAATGCGTTATTTGAAACATAATAATTGTGACAGCAGTGGATACGAATAAAAAAGCTAACATACCCTCGGCAAGCAGGATTGTTGTAAATTGTTTGCCGTACTTTTTTAGAGTATCGTATCGCAGTTCGGCGCCCACCAGGAAACCAATAATTCCCAGAGCGAAGAAATTGAATGGTTTCAACATCTCAATATCTTCAGGGGAGACGAGTTTTAGTCCGCTTGTCCCGATGATGATACCCATGATAATGTATCCAAGCACCTGAGGTATGCTGAGACGTTTTACCAGAAGGGCGCTTAGCAATCCACCAAAAACACCGATGCCAAATAACAATAATATTCCGGGACTTAAATTCATGATTTCTTATCCCCTTCTATCAGAATGTCATATATTTCTTTACTGGATTTGCAGTTGTACAAACGCTCACGAAGGATTTCGTTTTTCAAGAGTCCCGCTATTCGGGATAGAAGCTGAATGTAGGCTGCGTGTTGATTTTTTCCGGCAACGATTAACACCAGAATTCTGACGGGAATGTTATCCAGGGACTCGTAGTCTTCAATCCCGCTTTTATTGACGGCAAAAGCCATATGAATTTCATTGACAGAATTCAGGCGGACATGGGGAACTGCAATGGAAAGGCCGATTCCGGTGCTCATCAGCTTCTCACGTTTAAATACTGCCTCCGCTAATTCTTTACGTCCCGATAATCCCGGGATATCACTGCAGAGATTTATTAATGCGTTTAATGCTTCATCCTTGGTAGTACAATCCAGAAGAACTGTTTTCTCCGGGAGCAATACGCTCGATATTGACGGCGCATTTGAAGTGACCGGTTGTAAACGTGGGGACAATTTCTGATTTACCCAGTTCTCAATATCGTCACGTTTGAATCGCCAGGATGTACCGATTTTTCCACCCGGAATTTTGCCCTTATTGGCCCAGTCATAAACGGTACGCTCAGAAACCCGAAGATATTCGGCAAGTTCCTCAAGCGTCATAATGTCTTTCATGATATTATCTCCATATATTCTCAAACATCATTATCTTACATAAATTACCAATATTTTCAATTATTATCAAGAAGATGCAGAAATTTACAATGTTTATTGAGATCATTTGAAATATCACTGATAACTGTAAATAGTACGTAACCAATTCAATTTCAATGTATCTGAATTATCGATATTAAAAAAAATGAAAGGGAAAATAATGACTGAACATTTGACAAAAGACACGTTTATTGAAAAGGTGTTTGATTTTGAAAAAAACAAAGAATGGAAATACAATGGTGAATTGCCTTGTATTATAGATTTCTATGCCGACTGGTGTGCCCCATGTAAAATGGTTGCGCCTATACTCGAAGAATTATCCGAAGAGTTTAAGGGGCAAATGAATGTATATAAGGTCAATACGGAAAAAGAGCAGGTCCTTGCCTCAGTCTTCGGAATTCGTAGCATCCCGTCTATGCTGTTTGTACCGAAAGAGGGTAATCCCCAAATGGCGGTTGGCGCACTTCCCAAGGAAAGTCTGATCAATGCCATCAGAGAGGTTCTGGGTGTTAAAAAAGAGGTTGTTGAAGCATAGAAATCCTTTTCTCTGCAAATTAGTTACGAAACCTTACTAACTACTCATATTTTTCTTGATACTTGCCCAATAATTGATTATTATTGGGCAAATGGTATATATAATTTTCATCTTTTTAGTTGTCGATTTGTCTTTTTTAGCATTTGCTGAGAAATGTGAGGGAAGATAGATATTTTACAAAAGACCGGATGTCAACAATTAAAAGAAATACTTCCACTTTGGTATTAAATATTCATAACATATTGATTAATTAAATCATAAGAGTATAACAGCGGAGGAGTTAATGGACAAAAATGATGTTCAAAAACGAGTGATCAAGGTTGTTGCTAACGTGTTGAAAATGGATGTATCGGAGATTACACCGGATGCAAAT
>QNCV01000112.1 GCA_003645845.1 Fidelibacterota bacterium
CTGTTTTACGACCTTAGATTCCATATTTTTAAAATGGTTTCAAATCTCCGTTACCGGAATCCATTTCCCTGCGAAAGACCGGTCTGTGTTTTCGTTGATGTGGGTAGTTCAGCGGCATCATATTCACGAAGCGGTATTACAGCGGGCGGCAATGAAAAAGGCGGAAAATCCACAAACACGGCGAACCGTAGTGTAGATGTGAAGCACTGTAGCGAGAATCAAAAAGTCATGCCGTAAACCTGCAGGTTTTATCGGGCTGATTTAAGAGTAAAGATAAGTGATATTGGGAATTGCCATATCGTGAGTTTTCCGCTTGGTCTTGACAATCGGATAATAAAAAGTTAAAATATTAAGGCCATGAAATGATAGGGCTCATAATGAATCTTCTATAGAATGTAAAATCAAGAACATAATTCACCGCAGCCCTGAGTTTTTGACTTTAGGGTATCTTGGTGGTGGTTGGCGTTTTCCTTATGTCGCACTGTAAATATTATGAGTAGCGGAACAAGAACAAAAACCATAGTGAATACTTTGAAACACTTAACAATATCAATTTTTCTTTGTACTTTATTCAAGTTGTTTTTCGCTATCTGAGTTGATTTGACAAAATGAAATTGGAAAAGCAACCTTTTAACCATGATCGCAATTCAATGCTCTGATCGATAATCAATCTACCCAAAATGTCCGACACACATGCACCCATAAAGCGAATATCCCATTTTCGGTTCTACGAAGAGTTGAATGACTTTCTCGAAAAAGAACGCTGTAAAAAAAACTTCCCGGTAACGTTTACCGGACATCCGGCAGTCAAGGATATCATCGAATCTCTGGGGGTACCTCACACCGAAGTCGACCTTATTTTAGTTAACTCAAGATCCGTTGATTTTAATTACAAACTGCAGGGTGGTGAACAGATTTCCGTTTACCCTGTGTTTGAACTTTTAGACATAACATCTCTGCAGCATCTTCGTCCGAAACCACTGCGGAACAATCGATTTATTGCCGACGTCAATCTGGGAAAACTGGCTCGAATGCTGCGGCTGCTCGGCTTCGACACACTGTATCAAAACAACTACACCGACACGGAAATTATTCGGATTGCCGCCAAGGAGAAACGGATAATTCTGACACGTGACAGAGGAATATTAAAACATCATGCCGTTACGCACGGATATTGGATTCGCAATCATCTTCCCGAAAGACAATTAACTGAAATTATTGAATATTTTCACCTGCAGAATTGCATAGCGCCATTTATACGCTGTTCAATCTGTAACGGTTTACTGCATCCGGTGGATAAGAAGGATATTATTGACCGTTTGCCGAAAAGAACGGCCGAGTATCACAATTCATTTGTGGAATGTGATTGCTGTCATAAAATTTACTGGAAGGGCTCACATTATCATAACATTCAAAAAATGATAAATCGGATTTACAATCACGATCGGCTCTGATCCCTGATGCCATGTTAAACGGATATTGTCGGTCGTAGAGCTAACTTCAACCTGTCAGATTTTGTCGAATAATCTACTCCGGGTTGGAAAATTCTATTAAACCTGACAGGCTTAAATATTTGCACTCACGTCACATCGCTTCTGCGGCGTGATGCAGATATAATTACACCCAAATTACGATATAACCAGTGGTTTACGGTATACTGAGTATATTATTATATTCTTCCGAAAATATTATCAATCACCCAGTTTGTCCGGGCAGCCGTTTTACCTGTGCTCGGACATTTTCCGGTACCATTCAATTCATTGACGACTGTTTCAATCAATCCCTGCTGAATATGCTCCGGATGATGGATTTTGTATTCCTTTATACGGCGTTTGGTATGAACAATAAACGGTTCATTTCCGAATGTTGAGTAGATGATCTTCCCTTTTGAACCAACAATATCGGTCTGATCAAGATCTTCATTACAGCAAAAACACCAGTTTCCCGAACCGAATACGCCGTTCTCAAACTTAAAATTTACTGCCACCGTGTCTTCAATATCATACAATCCGGCTTTGTTCTCGGCAAACCCGTGAACATCAATAATATTTCCAAAATAGAACTGCATGAGGTCGATCATGTGTGACCCGAGATCACAAAAATACCCGCAACCGGCAATTTCCGGATCGATGCGCCAGTGATATTCCCCTTTCAGGTCACGATCGGAGGGTCTCCTGAAAAATCGGACATTTACGGTTCGAATTTCACCGATATCACCTCTCTCCATGATTTCTTTAATCTTTAAAAAGCGTGGTAACGCCCGTCGGTAATAGGCGACAAATACAGGAATATTTTCCGATTCACCGGCGTTAATCATCTGCCGGCATTCAGCGAAACTTCGCGCCATGGGTTTTTCAACATAGACCGGTTTTCCGGCTTTAATTACCCTCAGTGCATATTTCAGATGTGAAGACGGCGGAGTTGCAATGTAGACAGCGTTGATATCGGGATCATCGATCAATTTATCGGCGTCATCATACCATTTCGGGACATGATGACGATACGCATAATTCCGTGCTAATTTACCATTGCGGCGCATGACGGCAACCAATTCGGAATTCCGTATTTTCTGAAAAGCCGGGCCATTCTTATATTCCGTCACATTGCCACAACCGATAATTCCCCAGCGAACAGCGCTCATTTTTAATTTACCGGCCATAACATCCGCCTCTTTCTATATAGGATAATATCTTTAAATTACTAATCAACCGGTACTTCCGTAGTACAAAATCAGACCCGGTCATCTCACCGGGTATATTATTTTTTCCGGACGCTTTCCTTTATTCGTTGAATATGCCCCCGGCCCAATCCTTTCACTTCACAGCCCAATTTCAGATACCGTTGGATTTTTTCATCATCCAGAATCCCGAAACAATCGATAATCGCCACGGGTTGACCAATTTGTTGAATCAGGTCATCCGGGTTCAGGTTCAGATATGCTTCATGGCGAACAGCCAGGATGACGGCTTTCACTCCGGAAAGTGCTTTTCCCATATCCTGTTCAATCCGCAAATCCTTCAGCTTCTCCTGGTTTCTGAAAAAACGTGCTTTGCTGTGTCCCGGACTGGGATAGGTATCCTGTTTCTCGAATTCCCACCAATGCTGTACGTAGGGATCATGGACCCGAATTTCCGCTCCCATTTCAGCCAGTTTCCTGACAATAATCTCCGAACCACTATAGCGGGTGTCACCAACATCCTCGCGATAGGCAGCGCCAAGCACAAGTATTTCAGCAGCAGCAATCTGTTCCCCCATCTCCTTCAACGCATCCCTGGTCAACTCGGCAACATGTAATCCCCGGGTATCATTAATATCAATCGCCATCGGTGTTATTTTAAAAATATCATCATTATAACCGAGAATATGTTTGTAAGCCCATACGCCCAGACCGCCGTCTTTCGGTAAACAGTATCCCCCGATTCCCGGCCCCGGAAAGATCATATTACTATGGGTCGGCCGGACTTTGATGGCATTGATGACTTTAATCAAATCAACACCGTTGCGCTCGGCATACAGACTCCACTCATCCAGGAATGCCAAAATCGTCGCCCGGTAACTGTTTTCCACAATCTTTGCGGTTTCCGATTCAATCGGCCGATCCATAACCGTCAATGGGAATTTGTCGGTGTTAAGAACTTCATTCAGAAATTTTACGACCTTGTCGCGGGCGATGTCATTAATTCCGCTGCAAACGCGCCAGAAATCGCGAATACTGGCCACATAATTCCGACCCGGCATAACCCGTTCGTAACTGTGTGCCAGCAGCGGATCGCTATCAATGCCACGCTTTTTGAAAATCTCTTTCATAATCGGAAACGCAACGTACTCCGTCGTGCCGGGAGCCACGGTCGTTTCAATCAGCACCAGAGCGTCGGCAGGTATATGTTCTGCAATGACACCAATCGACTGTTCCAGGGCCGCCATATCGGTCCGACCGGTGCGGACATTTCCCAAATCCTCTTTAAGATAATCACATTGAACATCCACAACCACTACGTCAGCGAGTTTTAAAACATCATAGGTATAGGTGGCAATCAGGGTCTGTTTTTCCCGGACACATCGGGCGATCATCGGTTCGACCTCCGGATCTTCGGCTTTTACCGGTGAAATACCGCGATTCAGCATGGGAATTTTCCAGTAACTGCGCTCACTTGGACGCTGCATACCTATGACAAATTTTGACGGATTGCCATTTTCATCAACCGTATCCGCAATGATGGCCGCCATCACGGCGCCGACAAAACCAACACCCATAACAACTACGATTTCGCGGCCCTTTTCTCTTTCTGCCGCAACACGCATTTTCAGCATATCGAATTCCGCCTGATACTTGTCGGGAGTTGGAATCTGGAATTTTTCACCACCGGGACTCACTGAAAATTGGGGTTTCATTTTCACATCCTTTTTTTTTATGATTTTTTTTTTATGGTTATCGCTGTGATTCAATATTCCATATCTCACGGGCATATTCACGGATGGTGCGATCCGACGAAAATTTCGCCACATTAGCGGTGTTGATAATTGATTTACGCGTCCATTCGCTTTGATCTTCATAGACAGTATCGACCTTGCGCTGGGTATTTACATAGGATTCAAAATCCGCAAGCACCATAAAGACATCACCATGGTTAACCAGAACGTCGTAAATCGGTCTAAACAGTCCCGGTTGATCATGGCAAAAAAAGTCGCCCCGAATCAGCTCCAGAACCTGATTCAGTAACGGATTATCCCTGAGAATATCCTGAGGTACATAGCCCTCGGCCTTTTTCCGTGCAACTTCATCCGCCGTCAAGCCGAAAATGAAAATATTATCTTCCCCGACCTCTTCCATGATCTCGATATTGGCGCCGTCAAGTGTTCCGATTGTCAGGGCACCGTTCAAGGCCAGTTTCATATTTCCGGTCCCCGAAGCTTCCATTCCGGCGGTGGAAATCTGCTCGGAAAGTTCGCTGGCGGGAATAATTCGCTCAGCCAGAGAAACATTATAATTTTCCAGAAAGTGAAAGCGTAAAACATTTTTCGTGGCGGGATCATTATTGACAATTTTACCCACACTGTTCGCCAACTTGATAATCAATTTCGCCATATGATATCCCGGTGCAGCCTTTCCGCCGATCATGATGGTACGCGGAATTGTAATTGCATTCGGATTTTCTTTTAATAACAGATAATCCGAAATAATTCTGAGAACATTTAACAGCTGCCGTTTATATTCATGCAGCCGTTTTATCTGAACGTCGAACATCGAATCGGGATTAATTTTTATGCCTTTGGACTTGTCGAGATATTGGCAGAACCGCTCTTTATTTAATCGTTTGACCTTTTGCCACTGCTCTTTGAATCCGTCATCATTTGCAAAATCAGCGATCTGATGGATATCGTCCAGGTTTTTCTTCCAACTGTCACCGATGCTTTCACTGATCAGCGCTGCCAGGGGTTCATTGGCCTGATTCAACCAGCGCCGGGGCGTGATGCCGTTGGTTTTGTTATTGATCCGACCGGGAAATACTTTGAGAAAATCATTGAATAAATCCTTTTTTAGAATTTCCGTATGCAAAGCCGAGACACCATTCACCGAATGGCTGCCGACGAAGGCCAGGTTGGCCATGCGGATCAATTTTCCGTTGGTTTCTTCAATAATGGACATCTTCCCCATTTGGTTTAAATCACCGGGAAATACGGATAAAACCTTTTGTAAAAAATGAGAGTTTATTTCATAGATAATCTCAAGATGTCGGGGCAATATTCTTGCCAGCATTTCCAGCGGCCACTTTTCCAGCGCTTCCGGAAGAATCGTATGATTCGTATAAGCGATAGTCCTGACGGTAATATCCCAGGCCTCATCCCAATCCAGTCCTTCAATATCAAATAAAATGCGCATTAGTTCCGGAATCGCCAGCGTGGGATGGGTATCATTCAGATGAATCGCAACCTTTTCCGGCAGTTGACGAATATCGTCATTGATTGTCTTGAAATTTCGGATAATATAATAAATTGACGTTGCGACAAGAAAATACTCCTGTTTCAGGCGTAGTTCTTTCCCCTCCCGGATATTATCATTTGGGTACAGCACTTTGGAAATATTTTCCGAATCATTCTTCTCTTCAACAGCCTTGTTGTAATTTCCGTTGTTGAAGTACTCCAGATTGAATTCGTCTGAAGCTTTTGCCGACCATAACATTAATGTATTCACCGTATCGGTATCGTATCCGGGAATTGGCGTCAGGTAAGGAATCCCCATGACCTGATCCGTGTCGTACCAGCGACTACGTTTTACACCCTTTGAGTCGGTATATTTTTCCACCTTCCCATAGAAATGAACCGGAACCCGCATTTCCGGTCGCTGAATTTCCCAGGGATTCCCGTAATAAAGCCAGTTATCCGGCATTTCCACCTGAAAACCGTTTTCAATGACCTGTTTGAAAATGCCAAATTCATAGCGGATTCCGCAGCCATAGGCCGGCATATCCAGAGTTGCCAGTGAATCCATGAAACAGGCTGCCAAACGTCCAAGCCCGCCGTTGCCCAAACCCGGATCAAACTCCTGTTCATAGAGGTCTTCAAGTTTTTGACCGACATTTTTCATGGCCTCGCGACTGGATTTCTCCAGTTTCATATTCAGAATGGCATTCTGCAATGACCGCCCCATCAGGAATTCCATCGACAGATAATATACTCGTTTGGGATTCTCCTGCCGATATTTTTCCTGGGTTTTCAGCCAGCG
The DNA here is from genome assembly GCA_003645845.1 of Fidelibacterota bacterium. Taxonomy (GTDB): domain Bacteria; phylum Fidelibacterota; class UBA2242; order UBA2242; family UBA2242; genus B118-G9. Next base: position 6,725 of record QNCV01000112.1, read on the forward strand.
TTCCACCAGATAATTACGAATAGCCAGAGCCAGCGCCTGATAATGGTCGTAATCGGTTGCGGTTTTTTCGTTTTTCGCCAGGGCTATTCTAAGAGCATTGATATAAGATTGTGTGATCTGTTCTGTCTTTTCGCCGTTTTCCATTATTGTGTTTTCCTATAATTTCAATCTAACTATTTGTTATTATTATACATGTTATTTATACACGTAAACACTGACTAATACGAGTTTATATCACTGAAAAAGTATTTATCCCAAAATTGATTAATATTCAAAACTCAAAATGGCTAATAACTGTTGTCATTCCGAGATTCTTCGGAAATTGCAACATTCATCTCCTCAAGCATTTTGCTATGCCCGGTTTCCTAATTCGCCAGCCATGCATAGGTTTCCTTTTCAGATTCATCGGTTGCTTCGACAGCGCGATTTGATTTCGCTATTCTCTGTATTGTCAGCAACATGCCGGTAAAATGCCTTTCCCTGCTGTTTCGGCAGGAGCAACTTCTTTAAAATATCCTTTGTTTTATTTTCTTCCATGTTTCTCCTTATAAAATAACCGGGGTTAATATTGACAGAAATTCTGCCAATTTCAATGTTTTTATTTAATGCAATGTTTTAATCTGTACAGACTGCCGCGCCCCGATATATCGGGGCTCGCAGTGACTGATATTGGTCGACAATGAATTGCCACGGCTTTCACCCAGCCATTTCTCAGATGACCTGAAGAATCGGCGGAGCCAGAGATTCCGAAGTGTAGCAGAGAAAAAGATAGGCTTAAACCTGTCAGGTTTAGTCGGTTAATCTGCTCCGGGTTGGCAATATTCCAATAAACCTGACAGGTTTCCTGCACAGAAACGTGAAATTAGGTTACGACGTTGGAACGGCATAACCAGTGAAAGATGGACTTAAACCTGGCAGGTTTAGTCGGTTAATCTGCTCCGGGTTGGCAATATTCCCATAAACCTGACAGGTTTCCTACTCGGAAAACCGGGAAATCTCCCGCAGATTCTTCGGTCTGCCCTGCGAAATTCATGGAGCATGGATCGTTTACTCCCTGAGTATGACATTTCAAGATAATTATTTATGAAAACAGAGTTTGAGACGTGGATATATCTTTCTCAATACA
>QNCV01000113.1 GCA_003645845.1 Fidelibacterota bacterium
CCAGTTTTATACACTGGATGGTACTGCCAGCGAGCAATCGCTATACGCCCTTTTGGACGGGAGCGATAATTCCCGGCAGGCGGATCCGGATTTGCACATTACACCGATCATGCTTATGTCCTGCGGCCCGTATACCATTGGACCCTCGGATTCGGTGCGGGTGACAATCGTGGAAGCTGTTGACGGTTTGCCCCTGGAAGAGGTGATAGACATTCCCTTAAGCGAATATCCAACCGCTCAGGAAAAACTGAGTCAGGGGCTTGGAATGCTTCAGGAAACCATAGATAATTTCAAGACACTTTATGAGAATGATTACCATCTCGCTGATTTACCGCCTCCTTCACCGGATATTGAAATTGTGCCGTTGCCCAGTTCTCAAACAATCACGATCTCCTGGGAACAGATTGATGCCACCTGGCAGGATCCCAATACCGGTGAGAATGACTTTTCATATTATAGCGTCTATCGGAGTGACCGCTCGTTCATCGGACCTTACACAAAAATTAAAAGTAAAATAAGACCCGGCAACAGCACCGATCGAAGACGTTATATCAATTCTGAAACCGGTCGCTGGCAGTACAAAGACACTAAAATCAGTCTTGGCGTCGGTTATTATTATGCGGTAACAGCGGTTGACAAAGAGGGAAACGAGAGCTGGATTACGAATCGCAATACCGAAGCCGTCATGGCAAGCAGTCAGCCGGCGCTAAACACACTAAATGTAGGCGTTTTTCCGAATCCCTTTCGTGAGAAATCCGGATTCCCAGCCAGAGAAGACGCCAATTCAATCGTCTGGACAAATCTTCCGGATACCTGTAGTATCAGGATTTATACATCCGCCGGAGAGCATGTTCGCACCCTGAAACATCAAAATGCGAATTCAGGGGAAGAGGTCTGGAACCAATTAACAAAGGCGCGGCAGCGGACGGCGCCGGGAATTTACTTCTGGACGGTGGATTCCAAAGTGGGGACTGCCAAGGGTTCATTGATTATTATTAAATGAGGGTGGGATTAATGAAGAAAATTATAATATCTCTGTTTATTATTTTACTGATTAGTCAAATTGCCCTGGCACAGTTTGATTGGGGATTTGATTTTACAAAGGCCGGATCAGCGGGTTTGCAATTCCTGAAGATCGGTGTCGGCGGTCGTGAATCAGCTATGGGAGAAGCCTTTACCAGTCTGTCGGATGATGTCAATGCGGTATTCTGGAATGTTGCCGGATTGGGATTTGTTACCGAACCTCAGGTTTCTTTTTCACATACGCAATGGCTGGTGGAGAGCTCGCATGACGCCTTTGCGGTTGCACTTCCGGTAAAATCCTTTGTGTTTGGTTTGAGCGGAATCGGTTTCAGAATTAAAGAGTTTGAAGAAACAACGGTTCTGGAACCTAACGGCACCGGCAAGATGATTGGCGCCGGCGATTATCTCATCGGGCTGTCCGTTGCCCGGCGGTTCACCGATAAATTGACAATCGGTCTCCAGATCAAATATGTTCAGGAAGTGCTGGCTGAACAATCTTTCGATAATATGCTTTTCGATATCGGTACGATTTATCATACCGGCTTTCATGATCTGAAACTGGCCTTTTCATTACAGCACTTCGGACCGGATATGGTGCTGGCGGATCAGCAATTCCGCACACCGCTTCTTTTCAGAGTCGGAGCCAGTGACAAACTATTTGAAAACGAAATTCACCGGATGCTTATCTCTGTGGAATTAGTCCATCCCACCGATGCAAATGAATGGATAAATGCAGGTGTTGAGTACTGTTTCATGAATATTCTGGCGCTGCGGGGCGGATACCAGATTAATGATATGGAGCAAAAACTGACAACAGGGTTCGGATTGCAGGTCCCGAAAATCGGAAGATTCGGAACTACTTTTGATTACGCCTATGTCTCTTTCGGTGAAATATTCGGCGCAACACATCGTTTTACAATCGGATTCACTTTTTAATAAATAATCACAAACCGGATTTGATATTGTGCTTTCCTCGCTGAAAAATACTCCAATTACATCCCGCCGAACTATTACATTTCTTAACCTGGCGATCTTAATGATGTTGGGCCTGGGAAATTCCCGATGTTATTTTAAGGAAATCCGGCAGCCGGCGGAGGCCGGTCAGGGAGATACGATTACCGTCCACCTGACGGTTCAGGAAGAGAGCGCAGAGACAACCAATGCGCACAAAGGGCTTCTGGGAGTTCTGGCGCCCGCGGACTGGACATATATTTCCGGAACATATTCAAGTTCGGTGGGGAATGGAAGCCTGTTTGAATCCGCTGCCTGGTCGGATTCGGCGGAACAATACTATCCCACTTTTCAGTACGGCGAGAATATGAAGTGGATTTGCATGGTGACCGACACCGGCTTTATCTACAGCGATATGCCATCGGCGGACATTTCACTCCGACTGAAAACAGGTTCTGCCGAAGGATGCTTTAAACTGGCCTATATTGCAACAAAAGCAACGACCGGATTGTTGGGAACCGGTTGGACGGCATTCTCCTATCCACACGCCATCGGTGTGCCGGACTCGGATATCTGCGTTCTGGATACCAGCATTTTCAGCGCTATACGTTCGCCGGAGTGGGAGAATTTGTTTAACCGCAGCGAAGGCTGGACCGGCGCCGACGGCATCTACAGCATTCCCCTGGACGGTTCCGAAGAATACTCAGAAGACAGTCAGAGAAAAACTCTGTTTCTGTTCAGCGACACCTTTATCGGCTCGGTTGACGAAGATTCCGTTCGGGTGGGAGCGACGCTGGTAAATAATACACTGGCGTTCCTGAAAGGGGCGGCGCCTCTCGAAGAGAATATTAAATTCACCTGGGGCGAGAAAAATGACGGTTCCCCGGCGGCGGTTTTTATTCCCGATACACCGCAGTCGAACTCAGGGGACTGGTACTGGCTGATGGACGGAATCGCCATTGCCGATACGGTCTATGTTTATGGAATGCGGCTTAAGAAAACCGACGGCAGTTGGGAAGTATTGGGCGTATCTTTGATTTCATTTACTTTAGATGATCAGTTGAACCTGGGAGATATCCGTCAGGTGGATACACCTCTAAAGGCAAAGTCGGTTGATGGAAAAGATATTATTATCGGTCAGGCAATTATGCCGATGACAACCGTGTCCGGAAATCCCGGAGTAGACGGATATATCTATGTTTACGGGCCCATGAGCGGCCCGGGCACACGGGAAATGGTGGCATCCCGGTTTTTACCGGAAGACATCCGGAATTTTTCGGAATACCGGTTCTGGGACGGAAGCGGCTGGAATGCCGATATATCTCAATGTGCCGGAATTACAGGTAACATTTCCATGGAATTCAGTGTAACGCCCTTGGCTGACGGTCGATTTATCACCGTGTTTCAGCTCAATACCATCGGTCGCAATGTTGCCATCCGGCTCGGTGACAGCCCGGTGGGCCCCTTTGAATTCTACAGAACCATCTGGGATTGTCCGGAAGCCGATAACAACGCCAATATCATTACTTATAATGCCAAAGCCCATCCCCATTTGTCAAAGCCCGGAGAGTTGTTAATCAGTTATAATGTCAATGCTTACGGCTGGGACGCCTTTACCTATGCCGATATTTACAGACCGCGATTTGTTGTGCTGAATTTGGAAGAGCGGGAAAACGATGTTGATATGTATGAGAATATTTGCCCCACTGACTTTATCCTTAATCAGAATTTTCCCAATCCCTTTAACTCTTCAACAACCATTGCTTATAACATCAGTCAATCTGCGGTGGTGAACGTTTCCATTTATGATCTGTCCGGGCGTCTGATAAGAGAATTGGAACTGGATTATAAACAGCCGGGAAGGTATCAGAAATCCTGGGACGGAAAAGATAACACAGGGCGCAGTGTCGCCAGCGGAATCTACTGTTATCAATTAATGGTAAATACGCCGGACGGGAACGTCTATCGGGCCTCCCGGAAAATGGTTTTCTTGAAATAGAATTTATGAACACACTAAAAACAATACTGAAAACAGTCGGATTTGTAAGCATTGGATTAATGATTGTAATTCCTTTTCTGTTTACCGGAAATGAAAAACCGGAGACCGGGAAAACGGAAATCCAATACTGGCACAGTACCGGTCAGAAGGAGCAGGCTCCCTACTATGTTAATGCCTTCAACAGTACCCATGACAGCATTCAGGTGAAGCCTGTGGTCATTCCGTGGCAGGAACAGGAAAAGAAGGTCCTGACGGCGCTATTATCCGGCAATCCTCCCGATGTTGTCAACCAGTTTTCGCCGGTGGTGAAATGGGCGTCCCGGATGGCCCTGCGTCCCCTTGATGACCTGATCGAAAGAGACGGCCTTGATTCGACAATCTTTTTTCCTTCGTTGTGGAAAGAGATGAGGTGGCAGGGACATATCTTTGCCATCCCGGTATATACGGCTTCTTATGCTTTTTTTATTAACAAACGATTATTTCGGGAAGCCGGGCTCGATCCTGAGAGAATTCCGCAAACCTGGCAGGAAGTCCGGGAATATTCACGAAAACTGACAAAATACGATGAGGACGGCTATTTTAAGCAGATCGGTTTTATCCCCTTTTACCAACAGGCTCTGATACCCGGCCAGTCAACGCTGCCGACTCCCATAATCATGGCCTGGCAATTGGGCGCTGAATTTCTGGTGGATAGCGGGCATTCATTAAAACTGAATAATCCTGAAATGCAGCGGGCTTGCCGGTGGATATTGGATTATCTCGATGATTATCCGATGGATAAATTATCTGCGTTTACAGCCGGATTCGGCTACGGCGATCAGCACTGTTTCGTATCGGAAAAAATCGCCATGATGATATTGCCGTCCACATTTCCGGAACATATTGAGCGATACCATCCTGATTTGGATTACACTATCGGGATGATTCCCAGCTTTCAGGGGTATCCCACAACATCCTTTTCAGGGTGCTGGTGGGTGGCAATTCCGAGAGGCGCGAAAAATCCCGAAGCGTCATGGGAATTTATGAAATACTTGATCGACAAGGAGGTTCAACTGGCCACTGTGGAAGCGATGGAGGAGAATCTGTTTCCGGCAAACCGGCTGGCTGCTTTCGATAAACGATTTGATAAGGACCGTGAAACCGATATTTTTCTGAAACATATCGAAGTGGCTAACTCCGCGGTGGTGGTTCCAATAGCCCACGATGTTTTCTGGCGGGAATTTTACAACGCCGTGGAGCGCATCATGCATAAAGTACAGCCTGTTGATGCTGCCCTGGAGCAGGCCGAAAAAACTGTAAATCATGAACTGCATAAGGCCCTGGAGTATGATGAGTATATTCGTTCAAAAATGGACTTTTTTAACCGATGAAAAGCATTGATAATCTAAAATCTTTCTGGAAAAGCCCGCTTCGCCGCAATCAGGCCATGCTGGGTTATCTGTTTGTATCACCATGGGTTCTTGGTTTCCTTTTGTTCGGACTGTACCCGATTATCATGTCGTTGTATTACAGCCTCTGTCAGTATGATGTTCTGCGAATACCCCAGTTTATCGGCCTGGGTAATTATCGGGAATTGCTGTTTAAAGACCCCTATTTCTGGAAATCCACCTGGAATACAGTGTATTATACATTTTTGCGAACTCCTCTGGTGATTCTCGGTTCCCTGATGCTGGCTGTTCTGGTGAATAATGCCGTCAAGGGCATCCGGTTTTTCCGAACAATTTATTTTATACCATCAATAATAACCGGTGTTGTATTATCATCAATCTGGCTCTGGATGTTGAATCCTCAGTACGGTTTGATTAATACGACACTGGCCTTTTTTGGAATTCAGGGGCCGCTCTGGTTACAGAGCCCGGAATGGTCAAAGCCGTCAATCATTATCATGAGTTTATGGTCGATCGGCGGCGGACGAATGCTTGTATTTCTGGCAGCGTTACAGGGAATTCCGCAACAGATGTACGAAGTTGTAGATCTGGACGGTGGGGGCTGGTGGAATAAATTCCGGCATGTGACGATACCAATGGTTTCGCCGGTGATATTTCTCTGGACGGTGCTGGAAATTATCTTCTCTTTTCAAGTGTTTACCGAGGCTTATGTAATGACTAAGGGCGGCCCGCTGAATTCCACAATGTTTTATAATCTGTACCTCTATTATAAAGCCTTTGATGATTTCAGTATGGGGTATGCCAGCGCTTTGGCCTGGCTCCTGCTGTTATTCATCCTGATCGTTACGCTGATCCAGTTCAGGGTTGGCCGGAAATTAGTGTATTATGAAGGAGAAAAGGCATGATTATACAAACTCCTTCGAAAAAAATACTGAATAAAATAATAACCTATACATTCTTAGTTGGTGTCGCTGCGATACTGATTTTGCCGTTTTTGTGGATAATATCAACGTCCCTCAAGGGCAATGAATCCATTTTTGCCATTCCGCCGCAATGGATTCCCGATAAAATTCATTGGGATAATTATACCAATGTTTTTGAGAAGATGCCGTTTTTTACATATTTAAGGAATTCAATCTTTGTCTCAGGGATGACAATTATCGGGACTCTTTTATCCAGTTCTCTGGTTGCCTATGCCTTTGCCTGTCTGAAATGGCCCGGACGCAACGGCGTATTCATTTTTGTGTTGGCAACTATGATGCTGCCCATGCAGGTTACCATGATTCCTCTGTTTGTTCTGTTTAAAAACTTTGGTTGGTTGAATACCTTTAAACCCTTGATTGTTCCGGCCTTTTTCGGCGGCGGCGCATTTAATATTTTCCTACTGCGGCATTTTTTTCTGACAATTCCCGGAGAACTGTTTGACGCTGCCCGGATTGACGGCTGTTCGGAATGGAGGATATACTGGAATATTGTTTTACCTCTTGCGAAACCGGCTCTGGCAACGGTGGCAATTCTGACATTCATGATGACCTGGAATGACTTCTTCGGTCCTCTGATTTACCTGTCAGATAAATTAAAGGGCACTCTGGCATTGGGACTGGCAATGTTTGTGGGACAGCATCAGACTGAGTGGGGCATGTTGATGGCGGCGTCGGTGATGATGATGATTCCCATGATCGTTCTATTCTTTCTCTTTCAGAAATATTTTATTAAAGGTTTTATGATGAGTGGGATAAAGGGATGAGAAAAGTCTTTTACATAATGACTTCCTTGACAGTCAGTGCACTGTTTTTTATTAACACCGGTATGGCAGAAGAGGTTATTGGATTGACTGACTCGGGTCATATTCCGTTTTGGCTGATTGCCGGTCCTTTTGATCAATCCACAACCGGATTCGGTCAGGCCGGTGATGAGAGTTTTATCAATGAGTCCGAGATTGCGCCCTTTGAAGGAAAGCGCGAGAAAAGTAGCCTGTCCGAAAACGGCGAAGTCCGCTGGCAGATTCAGTCCGCCTGCAATGACGGCTATCTGGATTTCAATCCGGGCATTGGGCATGTAAAACCGGGCTCCTCTCCGGAAAAACTCTGGTATGCCAGGGATGCCTATGCTTCGGCCGAGCTTTTTTGTGAAAGGGAAATGAACGTCCGCCTGCTTGTTGGCAGTAATTCGCGGATGAAAATCTGGCTGAACGGCGCTGAAATTTACACGTCCGACCGGGAACGCGGTGCAACGGCCGACCAGGACACAATTGCCGCCAATCTTCTGAAAGGAGAGAACCGCCTTCTTGTCCGGGTGGGTAATTCCCATAACAACTTAATTGTTGACTGGTTTGGCGGAACGCCCTGGGGATGGGGATTCTATCTGAAAATAGTGAATGCGGACCTCACGATTCCCGAAGGAATTCAGGTGCGGATACCGATCAAAAATAAAAACTATTCCTATGATCTTCAATCCACCTTTTTCTTTAAAAAGAAGGG
>QNCV01000114.1 GCA_003645845.1 Fidelibacterota bacterium
GTTAGCGGCTTGTGAAGTATTCGGAAGGATTCACCCAGGGATGACCCTCTTTTTCGTCATCGCGGATTTCACTACAGCCGGCGCAAATAGGGATAAAACCTTCCAGGTTTCTGCTCTGTTTCGCAGCCTCTTCGAGAGTTTTCAGGATTTCTTTCTGTTTGGTGATGTCCCGGATAACCGCAAAGGTTGCTTTTTGGCCGTGATAATCAATGATTCTGATATTGGCCTCGACGGGAATTTCCGAGCCGTCTTTTTTTCGAAAAACCGTCTCGTACCGATCCGGTACAGCCGCACCTCTGCTGCGTTGCTTCTTGCGTCCTTCGAGGACATGGACGGCGTTTTCGGTGTATACATTTTGGTAGTCCATCATGAGCAGCTCTTCCTTTGGGTATCCCAGCATCTGGGCAAAAGCGTCGTTAATGAAAATAAACTTATCGTTTTGGCTGATGACAATCGCATCCCGGGAACTCTCGACCAACAGGCGGTATTTCTCCTCGCTTTCCTTCAGCACCTCTTCGGCCAGCTTTTGAGTGGTGATGTCATGATTAACCGAAACGAGTCCGGTCTGATTGCCGGCGGCATCCTTCAGAACGGAAATAGTGCTTGTCATGGAGATCGGTTGACCGTCTTTGCGGTGATGGACGATTTCCCCTGACCAGACGCCCTCAGTTTTTAACTTTGTCATGACTTCTTCACGGCTGCAGTACCGGTATTCCGGTTGTAAAACGTCGTGAAATATTTTGCCTTTAAGTTCGTCGGCCTTCCAGCCGTATATTTTCTCCGCCGCCGCATTCCACATTTGAATAAAACCATTTTTGTCGGAAGCGATAATAGCGTCGGAAACATGCCGTAAAAGTCCGGCCTGGTAGCGGATTTGTTCCTCTGCCCGCCGTCGTTCGGTGATATCCTGAATTACACCAAACAGGATTCCTCTTTCCTTATCAAATGTGGCCGTGGAATGAATGTCTTTTATTTCACCGGTATCTCCGGATTTTATTTTGAATTTAATATCATAGGGTTTGTCATTTTTTATTAAATCTTCAATAGCGGCATCGAGCGCCGGGCGGTATTCCGGTAGCGGAGTACTTTTAATAATCTCAAATTTAAAGCAATCGCCCTCGACGCCGTATATTTTTTTGGCGCCTTCGGAAGCAAATATCATCTGGGAATCAAGATGGAGCTCCCAGTTTCCCGATTTGGATACAAGTTCGGCTCGTTTTAAACGCGCTTCGCTCTGCTTCAGCGCTATTTCCGCCTGTTTGCGCTCGGTGATATCGCTGACGGCAACCTGAAAACCGACCGGAATGTTTGCTTGATAGATCAGTGTGTCTTCCAGTGTGACCCAATGCCAGGTTCCGTCTTTGTGTTTGAACCGGACATCTAATTTTTGAGCAGGTATGTCGCTGATCCGGGCCGCCATCCGCCGCTGAATAAAATCGCGGATATCATCAGTGAACAAATCTATCCTGAATATATTTTTATTGATAATGTCTTTTTGTTGATGCCCGGTAATTTCTTCAAATTGTCGGTTCACATATTTGATGATGCCCTTAAGGTCTGTCCGCAGGATGCCGACAGGCAACTCTTCGAGAGCTGTATTTCTGTCGTCAAATTTGTTTCGATGGTTTGTTTTTTTCGGAGATTGAGAGTCTTTTTTTTGCATTGTTTTTCTCCGGACTTAGAATAAACCCGTCAGGTTTATTAGATTTCTTTTCCTCAGGGCTGGATTGTTGATTAAACCTGACAGGTTTAGATGTTTTCTCAAAGATGTTGGGTTTAGCCCTGTCAGGATTGTGAGGTTTGTTTTTCTTAGGTTGAGATTTTTGAGTATACCTGAAAGGTCGGTGAGTTTTCTCGGGTAAGGTGAGATTAAACCTGTCAGGTTTATTAGGTTTTGCTTCCTCAGGGTTGGGTTGTTGATTAAACCTGACAGGTCTATGAGTTTGAGGATACCTGACAGGTCGGAGTTTTGATGTAACAATTTACTCATCACGAAGTCTAACGCTTTTTCTTTTTCTTTGAATAATCCGGATACCATATTTGCATACAATCGGGACACATACCGTGTGTAAATTTCAAATCGGGATAGCGGCTTGTGAAGTATTCGGAAGGATTCACCCAGGGATGACCCTCTTTTTCGTCATCGCGGATTTTATTGCAGCTGGCACAAATGGGAATGTAACCCTCCAGGTTGTTACTCCGTTTCGCCGCTTCTTCAAGGGTCTTCAGGATTTTTTTCTGTTTGGTGATATCTTTTATAATACAGTGGGTTCTGAGAACCTTTCCGTCGGCATCTTTCAGGACTTTTCCGGAAAAGCTCACATCAATCAGATCACCATTCTTTTTAATCATTTTATATTCTATTTCATCGATATTGCCGGATTTAATAAAATTCGGAAAAGTACGTTGAAATTTTTCTTTTGATCCTTCGTCTAAGAAATTTCCGAACCACTTGCCGATAACCGCAGTTTCGAGGTAGCCGAGAGTTTCGCACCAGGTCTGATTGACATTTAGTAAGTTTCCGTCACCATCAAGGGATTGATAACTCAGTGGCGCACTTTCGTAGAGGGAACGAAAATAGTCTTCGCGCCGGCTCAGTTCCTGGTTGATCGATTGTAATTTTTCCTTTTGATCGTTAATAATATCAAATTTTCGGGCGTTTGTAATCGCCAGACCGTAGACCTCCGCCAGAAATAACGCCAGATTCAGATAGTGTTGTTTATATTCCGGGCAGGCGATTGCGTCAATGCTGATGATGCCCAGCAGTTCTTTGTTGAAATGCAGCTGCAGCATGAAACCGTTGCCCGATGGCTGCCAGGAATAGGGTTGGTTCAGCGCTGCCATTTTCTGCATGATGACCGGGTCTTCGAATTCGGCTCCTGATTTTGAATATAATTTATCCGGCGTAGAATTCAAAAACCTTAAATAGACCATTTCCGCCGGTGCGAAGAGCATTGCGAAATTATTCAGGATACTTTCAATGATTCCTTTTTCACTCAGATCACCGGCAAACATTCGGATGAGAATATCCATTGACATGGCGTAGTCCGCCAATTGTCTTTTATCGGTTGCTGCTTCCGACAAGGTCGGAGTATGTGTGCCCGGTTCTAAAGCGCTTTGCAAAAGCCGTTTCAGGGTTGCAATACCCACCGGAATTATCTCCGTTTCCCGGTCAATGAATTCCGCAAATTCCCTTAAATTATCCGTGCTTGCTGCGTCGATGCCGGTGTCGAGCAGTAATACGTACTGACAGGATTCCCGGAAAAAATCCCGGGCGGTTTTCCGGCTGAACTTCCACTCCCGGATATGTGTCTTCCATTCGGCCAACCATCCCGGTGTGGTCAGATATGCACCTTTACGGATAAAATACTCAACGATTTTCTTCTCCATCACCAGCTCAAAACAATTGTCGAAGATATAAATATCAGTATCGGTACGGGCCGCCAGTTCATTTCTGATTTTATGCAGACAGATTCCGCCGATTATCAACGTTGGTTGCCGATCATCGGCCAGCCGGCTCAGTTCAGTAATTTCTAATTGCGGTCGACCACAGCGAGCGGGAAAAGAAAAAATGTTTATGTCTGATATTCCCAACTGCCGGGTAACAAATTCAACTTCTTTTTTAAAATTTTCGCAGACAAAAATGTTCTTTGGTCTTTCCACTTCGGCAGGTTCTCCTGTTTTATCGTTATTTTTTCGGGTCTGGCTCATTGATGGGGTAATATCCGTATTTAAAGACGGCTTTGGAAATATTTACTAAGGTTTCGTCTGGAACTTGCCAGGGGATTTCGCCGTGGTTATCTGACAGAATAAATCCGCCGTCGGGTCCTGCCAGGCGAATAGCCTGTTTAACATTTTCCTCTGTTTCTGCTTTTGTCCAGCGTCGCATTTCGATGCCGTTTAAATTGCCTATTACCGTTAGTTTATTTTTGAATGCCGCTTTCAGGTCGGCAAGATTCTCTTCGACACTGACTCCGACCCCAACGGCTCCGGTTTCGGCCAATTCTCCGGCAATGGACAGACTAATCCCAGATGCGAGATGAATGGCGGTCGGTCCCTGGATTTGGCTGATGGTATCTTTGGCGATTTTGAATCCGGTTTTCAGATATGTCTCCTTCGGGATAATCGTTGGCGAAGATACCGGATCGAAATAACAGATGGCTGTAGCTCCAGCGGACAGCTGGGCGTTTGCCCAATTGATGCAGAATTTCTGATTAATCTCCATTAATTGCCAAAAATAGCGCTCATGGTCAACGATCAGTTCAATATATTTATCGAAACCCATCTGCATCACCGGCAGTGAAAACGGTGACATGACAACGCCGATAATCGGGACTTCGTTGCCAACTTCCTTCTTCAACATTTCAGTGGTTTTAATAACTCGCTTCAAGGCGGGGACTTCCGTAATATCAGGTACGGGCAATCGCTCAATATCCGATGTCGATTGAATAAAAGGACGACCGGAATTGGGCGGACCGTCTTCCCGAAAAATGACTTCACCGCCCCAGGATTCTATTTCAGCCGGCCCGTAATAGAAGCTTGACAAACAGTCATGGTGATATTTTTCCCGCAGGCGCAACTGCCCTTCAGACACGTATTCGGCGGTTGAAAAGTATTCTTTGATTGATAACTTCAGTTCCCTCGCGCCGTGCATCGTCGGAAACAGGAAAAAGGGGACCCGGTCGGCTTCTTTGTGACTCAAAGTCATCAGAACTCGTTGCATCGGTGTCATGGTGTCGACCGTCATGTCAATTCCTCCACTATTCCGTTAAGGACTTTCAGCGAATCGGCGGCATTATTTGCCGTGGCGTCGGCATTGACGTCACGCCAAAGCATTTCATCAAACCGAAAAGGTGCACCGCCAACGATCAGGCGAGTTTTCAGGTTTTGTCGTTCCATTTCACTTTTAAGGTCTTTGATACGCAGCGCCGAAGGCAGCATAAGTGTCGATATCAGCAGAATTTCAATTTTGTCGGCAACGATTTTCTCAAGGGTTTCGGCTACGGTTACGCGACCGTAATCCAGCAGCTCATAACCGCCGGCGCGCAATATGGACCAGACAATCCGTTTCCCGAGAAGATGGTAGTCTTCCAGAACGGCAATCGCCATTTTAGGTTGACCGATCCGGCCGGGATCGCCCGGCGGTAGAAGCTCATCAATTAGCTCTTCGATAATTCGGGAACTCATGTATACCTGAGATAAAGCGACGATTCCCTCAGTCCAGAGGTCCCCTATTGTTTCTAATGCAGGTACAACGAGTTGTTCTATTAATAAAAAGGTGTTTTTACCGTTATAGTGCTGTCTGATTATATCATGGGCGGCGGTCCGATTCATGGAAATCAAGGCTGTTATCAAATGTTCATTGGTTCGGGGCATAATGTTACCTTATTAAAGTTATAGACCTGTCAGGTTTATTAGATTTCTTTTCCTCAGGGCTGGATTGTTGATTAAACCTGTCAGGTTTAGATGTTTCTTCTGGGAAGTTGGGTTTAGACTTGTCAGGATTGTGAGGGCTGCTTTTCTTAGGTTGGGATTTCTGAGTATACCTGACAGGTTGAAGCGGGAATATGTGGGGTGGTAATAATTGGGTGTTTTCAGGGATCATCCTGGTTTCTGTTTGTTTACGACAAATTAATCATTATTGCGGTTCAATTCAAGGTTTGCTTGAACATCAATAATCCCGGTGGACGATTAGGAATTGTTTGAAAAAAAATTCTATCAAAGGTGGACGAGACATCTGTCTCCATTTTGTTTAAACTGAGCAGAATTATGTTTAAAAAAAATTGGAAAATTTACCGTGGATACTAAATTAGACCTTAATCAATAAGGATGTGTTATGAGTAAGTTTCCATCGAAAATAGTTGATAAAAAGATTATCATCGGAGTCAAAGATCGGGTTGCCGATTCGATTGAAGAACTCTTTGAAAGCGATCTGTTCAAAGAAATTCTAAAGAAATTCCTGGACCGGCTGATTGTCAAACAATCGCCGCTCCTGAAGATTTTTGGTAAGGATAATATCAGCGATGTTGATCGGATACGCTTCTATCGGACGCTTTATTATTTGACCAAGCTGGAAGCAGAACTGGTGCAGAGAGTGGTTCAGGGGTCGGAGATATTTTTCCGGGACACGGAAATGCTGAATGAATTTGTCGAGCAACTCTACAATTACTGGCGTAGTTTTGACCGGTTTATCATCTGTGATTCAGAGGGAGAGAGCTATGATAAACGACCCTATCGCACCTTTAATACTACGGTGGAACGTTTAATGCACCTGGTGCTCCAGGCTTACCGGGACATCCAGGAAAACATTACGCAGAAACATCCGCAGGTTTACCGCCAGGTCCATGCCGGGGCGGAGGTGGCGGCTATCGCTCTTCCATTGAAACGGACATTTTTCATGGGAAAATATCAAATCCTGAAGGATATTTCTATGATTCGCCAGATACTGCTTTACCCGCCGTTGATTCTTGAGCCGCCGATGAACAAGCGGCGGGGAACATTCAGGGAAATATCCGAAAATCCTATTAGCGATATTCGGATCGATGATCGTGAATGGCTCTGTTACCCGGCGAGAGTCGGCACACTGCTGATTCATGTCTACTTTCATGAGACCTTTTTTGAACTTGGTTTTGCGCTCAGCAACCTCTTCCAGCTGGCCTCCGATGAGGACATGGAGCGTCCGCCGGACGGGATTTTTCTATATGGTGTCGAAAGTAAATCTCTGGAAAAATACGGTAAACTTCCGACGCTGTTTTATGAGGATAAAGAGAACAATCTGTTAGTCGGTGCGATTTCCCGGGAATCGGAATTCGGCTACTTTGGCTATTTAAAAAAAATGATTTTGACTCTGCATAATCTGATTGTGATGAAAAATGGTAATTTACCTTTTCATGGCGCCCTGGTCCAGATTCTGCTGAAAAATAACAGAAGGGCTAATGTCCTCATGATCGGTGATTCCGGCGCCGGCAAATCCGAGTCGCTGGAAGCTTTTCGCGAACTCGGTGATGAATTCATTAAAGACCTGACAATAATCGCTGATGACATGGGCTCGATTTCAATCAATAGTGATGGAAGCGTTTCCGCCTATGGAACTGAAATCGGTGCGTTTTTACGGCTGGACGACCTTCACCCGGGCTATGCTTTCGGACAGTTGGATCGGGCAATTATTATGAGCGCCGGACAGACCAACGCCCGTATTATCCTGCCGGTGACAACTCTCGATAATATCACGAAAGGTGTTCCGGTGGATTACATATTTTATGCAAATAATTACGAAAAAGTGGATGCACAGCATCCCATTATCGAGCGCTTCAATTCGGCCGATACGGCTTTTTCCGTTTTTCGTGAAGGCAAAGTCATGAGCAAGGGAACAACCGCTACCACGGGGATTGTTCAGAGCTATTTTGCCAATATTTTCGGGCCGGTCCAACGAAAGGATCTGCACGATGAGATTGCCAAACGTTTTTTTCAGATATTTTATAAACATGAGATTTTTGTCGGTCAGATTCGAACCCGACTGGGAGTTCCGGGGTTTGAGACAGAGGGCCCGAAAGAGGCGGCGGAAGAACTGTTACGATTGATTAAGTCGTGATGGGAGAACGGAAAACGGCAAAGGGTAAATGGAAAAAGGAAACAGGAGACAGGAGATCGACCTGTATCGAGAGCAGCAATCATTTGACTTATCCCGGGAATTTGGGATGAGTTAAGTGATGATATTATTATCCATTTTTACGTTTTTGGCGCATTCTTGGTGTGCCTGGCGTTTAGTTTTTACCGCGAAGACGCAAAGTTTTACGCAAAGGTCGCGA
>QNCV01000115.1 GCA_003645845.1 Fidelibacterota bacterium
CATTGTTCTTCATCCAACCTCAATCATTGCCTGCCCAGCAAAATGAAATGATGCGGAGTTCTGGACTCTTAGCCACAGATTTACACAGATAAACACTGATTAATTCCTTTTATTTTTATTGAAATCTGAAAATGTGAAACATAACAGTGTTTCGGGCAAAACCGCAGAAACACTTTGAACTTTAAACTTTATACTTTGAACTTTAAAATTTGAACTTTGTTCTTCACCCAACCTCAATCATTGCCTGCCCAGCAAAATGAAATGATGCGGAGTTCTGGACTCTTAGCCGCAGATTTACACAGATATACACTGATTAATTCCTTTTAATTTCAGAGATATCTACAATATCTAAAAGAATTCGCTATTGACGCAAAATATTATTGATTTGTAAATCGGGTTGCCGACCTGTTAAACTCACGGTTTTCGATTCAGAGCCCGGTTCTCCTGCGCCACGTCCGGATAAAGTTCTCATGTACCCGGAAAACCAGTTCCGGTCGTTCGTCCAAAAGATAAAATTTGGCATCGCTGACATCATCTCCGGGATTCAGATTCAGACCAGCGTCAATTTCGGCAGCAAAGCCAATAATTAGTACATCACCGTAGTAGCCGTTGAGATGCGTTCCGATATCCAGTAATTTCAGATCATTGATGTCAATGCCGAGCTCTTCCCGGATTTCACGAATGGCCGCCTGCTGCGGTGTTTCTCCCATTTCCATAAATCCACCCGGCAAACACCACTTACCGAACCCCGGTTCAACACTTCGCCTGACCAATAAAATACGATGCGCCCTATCGGTCAGAACTACCGCCACAGAGGGAATCGGATTTTCATATAACACTATTCGGCATTGCTTGCAGTAGGAACGCTGTCTTCCTTCGATTTCCTTCTGTATGGTCGGTTTACCACAATGGTAACAGTAGCGGTATTTCATGCAGCTAATTTACCAATGATTTAGAATATTGGAAACAAAACCGAAATTTTGTATTTTCCGGTGCACATTGATACAATTAAAATCGGAAAAATTATGAAAAAATCGGTATTGGTCGTCGGATCCGTGGCATTTGACGATGTTGAAACCCCTTTTGGAAAACGACAGAACGCCCTGGGCGGCAGTGCGGTGTATTTCGCAATGGCGGCCGCTCCGTTTACATCCACCAGGATTGTCGGTGTTGCCGGGCAGGATTATCCGGAAAATGCATTGAGCATGTTGAAAAAACACGGGGCGGATGTCAGTGGTCTTACACTTGTCGAAGGCAAGACTTTCCGCTGGGGCGGTGTTTACCACACCGACATGAACCAGCGGGATACACTGTACACTCATCTGAATGTCTTTGCCGATTTCAAACCGGTCATTCCACCGCATTTTCGGGAAACCCCCTATCTTTTCCTCGGCAATATTCAACCGGCGCTGCAACTGGATGTGCTCAGTCAGATAAAAGAACCGGAGTATATCGCCCTTGATACAATGAATCTGTGGATTAATACAACCCGCGATGACCTGCTGAAAGTGATCCGCAAGGTTGATTTGCTGATTATTAACGACAGTGAATTGGCGCTGCTGACCGGGGAAAATCAGTTGCTGAAGGGTCTTGAAACCGCTCATAAAATGGGACCTAAGCATATCATTATTAAAAAAGGGGAACACGGCGCCTTTTTAAGCAATGAGACCGAGCTTTTCTATTCTCCGGCCTTTCCCGTCCAAAAAGCCGTGGATCCAACCGGCGCCGGCGACAGTTTTGCCGGGGGTTTGATGGGATATCTGGCCGGTTGCGATCAAATCGATTTTACCGCCTTGAAAAAGGCTCTGGTTTACGGATGTGTCATGGGATCGCTGGTCGTTGAGGATTTTAGTGTCGACGGTCTGATCGGATTGAGCAAAGCCCGGATAGATTCACGCTACGCCGCACTCCGCAATATGGTCACAATCTGAGGTCATAATATCATGATTAAACCGCTTTTCTGGGAAAAGGACAGATTGTTTATCGTCGATCAGACCCTTTTACCAACTATATATCAAAGGATCGAAATTCACAATCACCTGGAAATGGCAGACGCCATAAAGCGCCTGGCGATCCGGGGAGCGCCGGCAATTGGTATTGCTGCTGCAGCGGGTCTTGTTGTGGGTTTGAAACCCTATATCCATTGTTCGTCACCGGAATTTTTATCAAAGCTTTATGAAATTGCCGAAATTCTCAATCGCACCCGACCGACCGCCGTCAATCTTTCCTGGGCCTTGAAGCGGATGAAAAGGGTCGCCGAATCCGAAAAACACAAACCGGCATCGGAAATCTGGGAGCGACTTCTTCATGAAGCCGTGAATATCCATACCGAAGATATTAACATGTGCCGGCAAATCAGCCAAAACGGTCAAAATATTATTCCGGAAAAGGCTAACCTTCTGACACATTGCAATACCGGCGGGCTGGCCACCGGAGGACTGGGGACGGCGCTGGGAATTATCATTACCGCCCATCAAACGGGAAAAAATATTCATGTTTACGTCGATGAAACCCGCCCGCTCCTGCAGGGCGCCCGCCTAACTGCCTGGGAACTTACCGAAGAACATGTACCCTTTACTCTGATCAGTGACAACATGGCAGCCTACATCATGGCAACCCGGAAGATCGATGCCGTGATCCTCGGAGCCGATCGGATCGCAGCCAATGGTGACACCGCCAATAAAATCGGCACCTACGGCCTGGCCGTTTTAGCCAACTATCACAAAGTACCGTTTTATGTGGCTGCACCGACCTCCACCATTGACCCGAACATCGCATCCGGTGATCAGATCGTTATAGAAGAACGGGGCGGCGGCGAAGTCCGCGAAGTCTTTGGGAAACCCATCGCCCCGGGAAACTGTCCGGCTGTTTCACCGGCTTTCGATGTAACTCCGAATCACCTGATTTCCGGAATTATTACGGAAAAAGGAATATTTCGTCATCCTTATCGATTCTGAGCACAACATACTTGAAAAAACGCCATTTGTGTCATAAATTTCGTTGCTAATTAAGAACCATGAGGAGTTATCGCATGAAAACAAGAATTCTATTCAGCGCTCTTGCCCTGTTTTTCCTATTTTCATTATTCCTGGCTTCCTGTCAGAGTCCTGAAGTAACCTCTGCCAAAGTCTATTTTCAGCAAAATAATATTGACGCGGCGGAAGAGCAATTGCTGATTGCCCTGAACAAGGAGCCCATGAATCCTGAGATTCCCTTTCTGCTCGCTGTGAATGTGCATATGCAACGGAAAGAGTGGCTCGAAGCTAAAAAATATCTGGACCAGGTGATTGCCATTGATCCGAACTACAAGTACACAGATGGCCGTAGCGCCAAGGATTATTTAAAACGCCTTTGGGCTGAAATACATACCCAGGGAGCAAATAAATTCAACGATGCCATCAACGCAATTCTTCCTCTTGAAAAAGACTCTCTGTTGACGGAGGCCATCGACGATTTCCAGTTAGCTCTGAAAATCCGTGACGATGCCATCGAAAGCTACAACGCTTTAGTCAAGTGCTATTATATGATGGATGATACGACTAATCTCCTTGCCACCGGTGAAAAGTTCATGGACAAGGGCCTTTATGATGAAGACGTTTATACCTATACCGTTCAAATGCTTTACACTAAGGGTGAAAAAGATAAAGCCCTGTCGCTACTGGATGACGTATTAAAAGAGCATTACGATTCGGTCAAACTCCAGGAATTACGGATTCAGTTTCTCGCCCAGATGGACCGTCTTGATGAAGCCAAAGAGATTGCCCGGAAACTCTCCGAAGAACATCCCGATGATGTTGACGTTATGTATCTGCTGGCACAGATTTACTACAAACTGGGTGATTATGAATCGGCTCAGTATCAGTTTAAAAAAGTCCTGATTGAAAACCCGGATGATATCCAGGTTCTCCAGAACGTATGTACCGCCGCATTTCAGGCCAAGGACTGGGTGATGGCCGAAGAATACGCCCGTAAAATCGTGGAGCTGGATCCCAATTATGCATACGGCTACACGCTCTTGTGGAAATCCCTTTACAATCAGGGCCGTCGGGAAGAGGCCGAGGAATACCGTCAGATCGAGAAGAGTCTGCAATAGCCTGATACTTTGAACAGTATAAAAAAAGCCGATCGTCACTGATCGGCTTTTTCTTTACAATATCAAACTTAATCAGCCGATCCGCGCCCGCTTCCGCAGATATTCACTCAATGCCAGGTCCATATCCTGATCCGTTACGATGGTCATATAATCAATATTATTGGTGCGACACCGGATTTTATATTTTTCAATAAATTCCCGAACCAGAGCCTGATAGGCTTCCCGAATGTGCCAGGGTTCCGTATTCAGATAATCCGATGTTTCCAGATCGATAAAGCGAGTCTGCCGATCAAATTGAAAATCCAGTTCCTGCCGGTCCAGGATATGGAAAAGAATCACTTCGTGCCGCTTATGCCGAAAATGCTTAAGCCCATTGATAACCTCATCGGGATCATCCATTAAGTCGGAAATCAGGATAATCAACCCGCGCTTTTTCAGTTTTTCCGCCAATTCGTGCAAGCGGGGCGCAATCCGGGTTTCGGCGCCGGCACGAACATCTTCCAGCATGGCCAGCAACTGATTCAGATGGCTTTTCTTGGCCAGCGGAGGTAGAAATTGGCGAACCTGATCATCAAAAAGCGTCAAGCTGACAGCATCCTGCTGCTTGAGCATCAGATAGGCCAACGCGGCCGCCAGATAGGAACCGTAACTTAATTTCGAAATCGAGCCCGAGGAATAATCCATGGACCCGCTTTTGTCCAGCAGGATGTAGGATTTGAGATTGGTTTCTTCCTCAAACTGTTTAATGTAATAGCGATCGGTTTTTGCATAAAGTTTCCAGTCGATGTGCCGGATTTCATCGCCGGGGTTGTAAGGACGGTGTTCGGCAAACTCCACGGAAAAACCGTGATAGGGACTTTTATGCAGACCGAGAATAAAACCCTCTACAACCAGTCGGGCCCGCAGAGCCATATTATCCAGCCGTGCAATCGTATCCGGATTCAGGTACTTCCGTTTATCGGTAATTCTGTCCACCAATCCTCATTCAGCGCAAATGTTCAATCAACTTCTCGGTGATAGTATCGGTATCGATACCCTCGGATTCGGCATTAAAATTCGGGATAATCCTATGTCGCATTACCGGTTTGGCAATTTTGACCACGTCATCAATGTTCGGGGTCGGTCGGCCTGCCAGCAGGGCGCGGGCCTTGGCCGCCAGAATCAGATACTGAGAAGCCCGGGGACCGCCGCCCCATTCAACCCAACTGTTAATAAAATCCGGGGTATCCTTCCTCCCCGGCCGGCTTGTCGTAACCAGTTTGACGGCAAATTCAGTCACATTATCGGCAACCGGCACCCGCCTGATTAAATGCTGAAATGCAATTATTTCATCCCGTTGGACAACTGTATCGATGTCGGCAACCACATCATAAGTCGTCGATTTGACAATCTCAAGCTCCTCTGCATAGGACGGATATTCGACTTTCAGGCTGAACATAAACCGGTCCAGCTGGGCCTCCGGCAATGGGTAGGTGCCTTCCTGCTCGATAGGATTCTGAGTTGCCAGAACAAAAAACGGTTCCTCAAGCACATAGGTTTTACCCACAGCGGTTACCCGGTGTTCCTGCATCGCCTCCAGCAAAGCCGCCTGGGTTTTGGGCGGCGTCCGGTTGATTTCGTCCGCCAGAATGATATTCCCGAATATCGGTCCTTTGAAAAAACGGAATCCCCGCTTGCCACTGTTCTTATCCTCTTCAATAACTTCCGTACCGGTAATATCCGAAGGCATCAGGTCCGGGGTAAATTGAATGCGTTTGAAGATCAGATCAAGAGCCTGAGCCAGGGTTTTTATCAAGAGTGTTTTGGCCAAACCGGGCACTCCGATAAGGAGACAATGCCCCTGGCAGAGAAGCGAAATCAGCAATTGTTCGATAATTGTATGCTGGCCGATAATGACTTTCGCCAGTTCTTTTTCAAGTGTCGCTCTGGTATGGTATAATTCTTCAACCAGTTCTACATCGCCTTTTTTACTCATATCAGTCATATTTAACCTTTCAGCGGTTTCCGTTATTTTCGCAAAAATCTAAGACTTTATCCCTCCAAGCGCAAGCGCTCTTATCGAATTCCGGATGGTTTTTTTTTCGGGATAAAAGTTTTAAGTTTGCAATCGCTTTTTCTGAATGGTATCAAAAATAATTTTCTTCAGTACCCCGCTGTTGGAGTCATCAATGAAAAAAAATCTTTCAGTGATTTTCACCATCGGAATATTTCAGTCACTTTTTGCCCAATATTCCGTCTACGATTTTGATCCGGTTATTGTCACCGGCAGCCTCGCCGAGCAACAGTGGTCGTCGGCACTTCGCAATACAACTGTGATTAACCGCGCACAGATTGAGATGGGGAATTCCCAAAGCATCGATAACATATTAGAAAGTGTCATTGGAATCGATTGCCGTTCTCAAGGTCCTGGAAACGTCCAGACAGACGTTAGTATCCGGGGGGCAGGCGCAGAACAGACTCTCATATTGATTGACGGCATTGCGGTTACCGATCCCCAGACGGCGCATTTTTCAATGGACCTGCCAATCAGCAACCGGGATATCGAACAGGTTGAAATCATCAAAGGTGGCGCCTCGAAAATCTACGGGGCCGGCGCCTACGGCGGTGTCATCAATTTTATTACACGCCAAAACCAACCGTCCTTTTTTGAAATCACCGCCCATAGCGGCAGTTTCGAAACTTTCGGAGCAAGCGCCGGACTTTTCCGGCATATCGGAAAATTTCAAACCCGCCTGAGTTCCTCTTATCAGCAATCAGAGGGATACCGTTATAACACTGACTTCAAACATCTGAATCTTTCACTGAACAGTGTTTTCCAGAACTCCCGGAGATTCAGCAAATTCTCAATTGCCTATCTTAATAAGGATTTCGGAGCCAATGATTTTTATTATACCGATAAAGCCGAGCAGCGCGAAAGCACCGAAACCCTGATGTTCAGCGCGGTTCACCGGCAATCGGGAAAAACCGGACCATTTAAAACCAGTCTCAGCTGGCGGAGCCATCTCGATCACTACATTTACGATTTCACGAATCCCGCTTTGTATGAAAACCGGCACAGAACCAATGTGGTTCAGACGACAATGCTGAAAACCGTCTATCTCAGAAACGGTGTGTTCAATGTCTCGGTCAATAGCCATTTTGAACAAATTCACAGCAATAATCTGGGCAACCACCAGCGCACCGCGGCAGGTCTTGCCGCTGAGTATCAACAATCACTGGGAAAACGAGTAAACCTGCAGATTGGCATTGCCGATGATTATTATTCCGACTGGGGCAATGCCTTTATGCCCGGCGTTGACCTGCGCATTGACATCGGTGATAAACTTGTCGCCCAAAGCTCTATTAGCCGGGCCTATCGAATCCCATCCTTCACCGAACTGTATTATTCCAGTCCTACGAATCAGGGCAACCCGGATCTGAAGCCTGAAATCGGCTGGACAGCTGAACAGAATTTGCGATATAATCAGGGGAAAACAACAACCGCTATAGGTCTGTTTTTTAGGAGAGGAGACAAACAGATTGATTGGGTCCGTCAACAAACCGGTGACCAATGGCAGGTTCGAAACATTTCCAGAATCGAAAATATCGGTCTGGAAACATCTTTTAA
>QNCV01000116.1 GCA_003645845.1 Fidelibacterota bacterium
CCGACCACCGCGACGGAGTTCGTCGTCATTCAGATAAATGGAATGGGCAAACCAGGCGTTGCTGTCAATCCAATCCACCGACTGCATAAAATCAAAGGGCCGCTGACCTAATTTTTCCAAACAAAATGTTTCCTCATCTTTCGTTTCAGCCAAGTGTGTATGAATCTGCAGCCTGTTTTCTTTCGCGATCCGGGCGGTTTCTTTCATCAATTCCGGCGTCACCGAAAAGGGCGAGCAGGGCGCCAGGGAAATCCGCGTCATTGCGCCAAAGGAATTGTCGTGATATTTTTTAATTAAACGCAGAGAATCTTCAATAATCTGCGCTTCCTTCTGAATGACGTCGTCCGGCGGCAGGCCGCCGTCTTTTTTACTCAATGACATGGAGCCGCGGGTCGGCTGAAATCGGATGCCCAGTTCTTTTGCAGCTTCGATTTCACGATCAATTAAAGTTTCTTCGGTCTCATGTGGAAACAGATACAAATGATCGGATGTTGTTGTACAGCCGGACTTCAGCAATTCCGCAATGGCCGTTTTCGCACTCACATAGAATGCTTCGCCGCTGATACCGCGCCATATTTCGTAATTGGTAATTAACCAGTCAAAAAGCTCGGATTTCTGAGTGGCATAAATATTCCGCGTCAGGGTCTGGAAAAAGTGGTGATGGGTATTCACAAAACCCGGCAATACAAGCATCCTGGAAGCGTCAATAATCTGATCGGCGTCACCTGTAAATCTCTCGGGACCGACCGAAACGATCTTATTATCCTCAATATAGACATGTCCGCCGGAGAATGTATCCAGGACGTCATTATCCCGAACATTCGCCCTCATCCGGCAGCAAAGCAAGGGGTTTTTAATGAGTATTGACATTTATTCGCCTTTTTTTATCGTAAAATCACAAGGAAATTACACCGTTTACTATCCTATAATAAACAATATTATCTGTGCTTATCAGTGTAAATCTGCGGCTGATATTAGATCAACCCTGTTTTTTGATTGAACTCCTCGATTAATGCGTCGATCTTTGGTGTCATGGCGTGAATCTCTCCCCAGTAATTCCGGTGATCGTACCACTGGGCATTCAGTTCATCCAGTTCCCGTCCCTGCTGCTCGATCCAGGTATAGTATTTCAGATTGTGAATCCGTTTCTTTGAATAATAATCCAATTCCAACATATTGTCATAAGTAATATTGTTCAGTAATTCCAGGTCGCGCACGGCATCATCGTGGGAATACAAACCTTTTTGCTCATGCTGTTCCCGCATTCGCGAATCATAGAGTTCCATGGAATCGGTAAAAATCGTCATGACGATGTCATTCTCCGTAAGCTCATAGTACTTGGCGAATTTGATCGACGCAATCAGATTGCCGATGGACGAAATTCCCAGCAAATCAAGGTTCTGCACCAGGTCTTCACTCACACCATTTTGCACCAGATAATCAAGGCCTTTTTCCTCATTGAACAGGCGCATCAGGCGAATGGTTTTTTCATCATCTACGGCAATAACCATATCGGTATTGCGGACATTATGAATCCAGGGCACGTGCTTGTCGCCGATGCCTTCAATGCGATGACCGCCAAAGCCGTTATGCAATAATGTTGGGCACTGCAGCGCTTCCGCCGCCACGATTTTAGACTGCGGGAAAAGCTCTTTCATGTAATCACCGCAGCCCAGCGTCCCCGCGGAACCGGTGGAGGAAATAACACCGGTGTACTGGTCGTCAGGTCCCATCTCGGCCTTTAAAACCTCCGCCAGAGCGCTGCCGGTTATTTCATAATGCCAGAGATGGTTGCCAAATTCATCAAACTGGTTGAAAATTACAATATCGTCGCCGCGTTCCTTGCGCAGTTCCCAGCACTTGTCAAAAATCTCTTTGACATTGCTCTCACAGCCCGGCGTCGCAATCACTTCACCGGCAACGTTGGAAAGCCACTCAAACCGCTCTTTGGACATCTCCTCCGGCAGAATTGCAATGGATTCACAGGCCAACAGCGCCGAATCATAGGCGCCGCCCCGGCAGTAATTGCCCGTGGACGGCCAGACCGCTTTCTGGGATGTGGGACCAAACTGTCCCGTAATTAAGCGCGGAACAAGACATCCAAAAGTGGCCCCGACTTTATGGGCGCCCGTTGGAAACCATTTCCCCACAAGTGCAATAATCTTAGCTTTCACACCGGTCAGTTCCGGCGGCAGCACCATATAATTCACACCGTCAAAACCGCCTCCGGTATGCACCGGCTCATTTTTCCAGGTAATTCGGAATAAATTCCGCGGATGCATATCCCAGAGACCAATGTTTTTCAATTCGTATTTGATGGAATCGGGAATCAGTTGCGGATGTGTCATCTGCCGGTAGGTGGGGATGATTATATCCCGCTCCTTACAACGTTGGACGGTCTTTTCCAATTGCTTTTCATTTACCGTTAAATCAATCATATTTTCCTCTTTCTATTATCGATATTAATTATGATTATCAATACCTACAGGTATAAATTTTGATGTTTCTGTCTGAAATGTCTCAATAAATTTGTCCAGGAGTTCCTTACGAACCGTAATAAACCCCTCTAAGCCCGATTCAATAATTATTTTTGTAATTGCAAAAAGACCTTCATGATTTTCAATCTCAAGCGGTCCGATCTCATCAATGAAAAAGGGCTCTGTTTTCTCATTAATTATTTTCTGAATAATTTTTTCGGCAAACTGTATTGCCTGCGTTGAAAAGGAGTACTTCCCGAAACGATATAACTCATTCCAATCTTTCGGCAATGCATCAATCGGATATGCAAACGGTAAAGATTCATCATCCCTCAAACATTGAATATTATAGCGGATTAATTTTCCGTTCTCAATTTTCTTCGGGCAGATAAACCCATTGCCCCCGCCGATTTCCCGGTAAAGGGATTGCATATAATGTGTTTTTCCTGCGCCTATGTCACCGGTTACTAAAAAAATCATCCGCGCAAATGACTCCCCTTTTTCCCATAGCGAACAGTCTGTAACTCGGCAATAATGGAAATTGCAATTTCGTCCGGTGAACCGCCGCCGATGTCGAGACCCACCGGAATATAGCAACATTCAAGATTCGCATCCGGAACTTCGGCTTTCAAATTGCTCAACAGTTTTTCCCGCTTGCTTCGGGAAGAAACCATCCCGACATATTTCGGATTCCAGCCTTTTTTAAAAATCCGGTTCAGTACCAAAGCATCGTATTTATGCTGATATGTTGCAATGACAAAATAGGCGTTTTCAGCGACCTGACGATCCGTTAAAGCCCGATCAAATGACTCGAGAACTTTTTCATTGGCATTGTCCACCTGATCAAGGACCTCTTTACGATCATCAATCAGTGTGACATAATAATCGAGATTTTTCAGATGATAGCAGAGCGCTTTTCCAATATGTCCGGCGCCAAAGATATAAATATGATTCTGCGGGGCAAAATATTCAAAAAACAATGTCGCCGTGCCGCCGCAGAGCATGCCGGTCGCCGTAGCATCGTCATTCGATTCACCCATACTGAATTTCTCAAGGCAATTTTTATGGGAATCGAAAATCGATATTGCTCTGTCAATGGCCATTTTTTCAATTGTCCCGCCGCCTACGGTTCCGATAATTGATCCATCGGAATAGACAATCATTTTACTGCCTGTATTCGCCGGACCGGAGCCGGTTTTTTCCACTACGGTTACCAAAACGCCGGATGCATTGCCGCGGCTCAGTTCGAGTATTTCATTATAGATATTTTTCACGGAAAATCCTTTCGCAAGAGGCAAACCTGCCGGATTCCCGACAGGTAGCGCGTCGGTGTCGCCTGGATAACCTGTTTTCGTAATTTTTCATAATCCACAACCACAGAGCCCGCCAGGGCATCAATACCCCATTCAAAAAACAGCGGCGACAGAGTTGTGGAAGGCCCCAGCAGCAGTTTATAACTGTGCGGCGCCGCCCAGTGCATAATATCTCCGAAAGTATGATTGGTTACGGAAGTAGCGGTAATAGCAACCACATCGGCTTGGGGTAAAAGCGCCGGAAAATCTTCTTCGCGGAGATCGCCGTGCTGAGGAAATTTTTCAAAAACATAGACCTTTTCGAACTGATCGGAAACCCGCTCCAGAAACGGGAAATGGCCGATGATTCCCAACGTCTTTCCGGCACCTTTTTCGAGAATCAATTCGGTGCCATTCATCTCCCGATAATAGGGAGCGTCTGACGGCAATGTGCTGTTAATGGCCGCCATTCCCACCGATGCTTCCAGTAAATTTTCCGAAAGCGCCAATTCCGCCAGTTCCCGCAGATTCATTTGTTCCAGTTCACCGGAATTCACAATGCGCTGATGCGGCCGATCGTAGCGTAACGTGCTGGCAATTCCGCAACCGCTATCGGTTCTAACCAATGTGGAAAAAACACCCACGATGACTTCGCGGACGTTTTCCCGGGGAATATTTTGCAATAATTTTTTAATAAGTTTCATCTCCTGACAAAGCACCTCATAACAGCCCCTATTTCAAGACATTAACTGTATTTGCAATGACATGAAAATATATCCTCACTAATTGTTTATTTCTCATGTTTCATCAGTAACAATTAGCTCAGATAAATGCAAATACCTATCTATCTTGTAATTTCCATCCTTGTCAAAGGGAACCTGATTGTAAATTCGGGTTATCTGTTTATTTTCTTTAATTTTCTCTTTAATAGTATCGTCATTGTCAATTAATGTTTTTTCAGAATACAGATTCCACTTTCCTAACAGCTCAGAATATTTAGGTTCTGCCCGATTTTTTACATTATTCAAATACCTGTAATTATCCATAAAATCGACCGTTGATATCGAATTTATCATTTGAAGCAATTGCATCATGGTATCCTCATCCCCGGAAAGAAAATCCCATAATTCATTTGCTAACTTTATTTCTTTCTCATCAAAATATTTATTCATATTTATACACGAATTCATAAACCGTTTTTTATCATAACCAGTTGGTTCACCTGGGTCATTTGTTGGATCAAAAGGAAAGCCGAGATAAAACTCAATATCTTTACCTGAAAATTTATTATAGAACGCCGCTTTGGCCTCTAATATTTTTTGTTTTTCACCTCGCATTTCACCTGAATTTGGTTGAACGGTTTTAAGTTCAACTGCAATAATCTTATTGTCTTCTTCAAAAAATACGTCAGTAGAAAAATCGATGGCATTTTCTAAAGTTTCCGAGTCACTAATAATAAATAATTGTTCATTTTCATTCTTGATATCCGGTCGGGTTATCGCATTACTCAGGTTAGTAATAATGGTATTTATGTTGGATTTTTGAGATGTGTAAACCTGTAAATTACCTAATTTTTTTGATGTATATTCGCGCTTTTCACCGTCACATAATATATGGGCAATATTCTCAAAAAACGATTGTCCCAGTGTTGTATTTAACCCATGAAACCAGCTACTTAGACTAATGAAAAATGGTATATCCGAAACCTTATCATCTAGCTGATTTTTAAAAGCATTTAGAAATGCTTCGTGGAATGGTGCATTTCTATTGTTTGAGGAATCTTGAGGAAATCTCTCAAATCGATTTAATAAAGTTTTGATAATTTGAAATGAGATCTTTTCTTTTTTTGAGTTGTTAATCATTACTTAATTTTCCTTTAAATGGAATATTGTTTCAGTATAAATATTAGAACGATCCTTTTCTACTCTATTCAGAACCGGACGTTTAAATTGATTAACAATTTTCATATTTGAAAGTCTGGCAATTTTGGGATATAATTTGTACTTATCATTTGCTACTAAGAATATATCGTAATCTTTTTGAAGATATTTTTTACAATTTATTAAAGCTTCGGCAATACCCTTCGTATAAGATTCTCTGGCCTCTTGTCCCTGCCCCTTATATAAAGGACCTATCTCCAATTCATCCTTACGATCAAAACCAAATATTTCATAGGCATAGGCATGTTGCTCATGATAATCAATTAATCCGACATAAGGCGGACTTGAAAAAATACCCTTAATTTTCTGTTTAGATAATAATTCCGCAAACTTTGGATTTTTCTTCTTTACTTCGGTATAGATATCTATAGTTCTGCTGTCACCCATTAAACAGAGCTGCTCGGTATCGGTTCTTAAAGTATCGAATATTTGAAGACGATGGAGAGTATCCGCGGTATATCGTTCCCACCAACCTCGGATATTAAATATCGGTTTACATATTTTACCGTGTTTTTTACAATAATATGTTGTCGTAACCGGTTCCTTTAAAGTAGCCAGATCGGCATGTGTGGTTGCCCGGCAAGATCGAACTGTTCTACTTAGTATAACTGCCAGAATTTTTTTTATGTTTTTATCATCTATTTTTTTTATTTCATTAAAAACAAAATCAATTTCCTGTCTAACCGGATATAGAACCCATTTATCTAAAAATGTATCCTCCGAATCCTGCTTGATTTTTATTTTATATTTATCAACTAATTCAAAGTATGTCTTTAAAAATTCTCTTTCTTTCTCTTTCACATATTTTTTTTCATCAATTTCCTTTTTACGTACTTTCCGTTTATAATCCGGCGAAGGGAAATATTTGGTATTTATTTTAGCCAATTCCGATAATAAATGTTCTTCAAAGACAACATTATTTTTTGTCTTTTGGTAATTTTTTAACCGCCTGGTAATTTCATCCGTATATTTTTTAATTTCATAAATGGAGTGTTTGCCAACTTTAACATTACTAATCATGGCATTAAATGCAGAAATATCAATGCCGATTGCATGCATACCCAATTCGTTGGCCTGAACCAGTGTTGTTCCACTTCCACAAAAAGGGTCTAAAACAATATCTCCTGTATCGAAAAATATCTTTCTTTTATATTCATCGACATGTGAATCCAGGAAATACTCTACCAATTGAGGAATAAATTTGCCTTTGTAAGGATGCAGGCGATGAACATGTTTTGTTCTTTCGGATTCGCGATACTCAATAAAAGACAAGTGCCAGTTAATATCTTTATCTAACCGTTCGCGCCACAATTTTTCTGTATTATTGGCATCATAATAATTCTTTAACTCATCAAGACTAATTAATGGATTACCATTACTGCCATATTTTTTTATTCTTCCATATTGGATTAAGTAGGAAATATTTGAAACAGTAACTTTTCTCTTTAAATAATCAGATGCCCATTTGCTTGCATCTATAAGAGATAACATTTTTCCATTATTTATATCAAATAAAACCGATTGTACCATATATTTTCCGAAAGTTTATTATGTTATGTTTGAAAAATAACTGCGTCCACATCTCAAGAAACCTTTCAAGCTTCTGCCTGATTTCATTAATCTCTTTTTCAATATCCTATTATTTAATTTCGTGTTTGGCCGCCTGTTCGCGGGCTTGAAATATTAACGGATCAAATTCACTTATTGACGGCGCTTCAATCGCTTTAAGAATAACTACATCACCCTTGCCGACTACTACAAACTGAGAACCGGCTTTGAGTCCCAACTCCGCGCGGATTGTTTCAGGGATAACTACTTGCCCTTTGGAAGACATTTTCGTTGTCGCTATTGTTTTCACCATTACTCCATTTTCTTACTGGTAAGAATATACGGCAAGCGGTTTACGAATACAACCGGTTTCTATATCAGCGAGTTTCCCAATTCACAAATAATGGCCAGTATAATAA
>QNCV01000117.1 GCA_003645845.1 Fidelibacterota bacterium
GCTCACCGGTTTTTTGAGGACATCGAAATCCGGGAAGACGGTGGCACACCGGGATTTCTGCAGGCAATCCGCGGAGCGCTGGCGATTCTCTTAAAAGAAAAAATGGGTGTGGAGAATATCCTGAAACGCGAACATTATCTGGTCAATCGCTTTTTAGATAAACTGGAACAAAATAAAAGGATTGTTATCCTTGAAAGCCAAAATCGAAATCGTATTGCATTTATCTCCTTTTATTCAATCGATATTCACCATAACCTTTTTGTACGCTTACTCAATGATCGCTACGGCATTCAGACCCGGGGCGGTTGCCTGTGTGCCGGCACCTATGGTCATGTTCTTCTGCATATTGATGCTGATAAATCAAAAGAAATCATGAAAAATATCGATCATGGTGATCTCAGCAGAAAACCGGGCTGGGTAAGAATATCTCTCCACCCGACCATAACTGACTTCGAAGTAGATTATATCGTTAATGCCATCCGGGAAATCACACAAAATTATAAACAATGGCAAAAAGACTACAAATTCAATCCTGCACTCGGCGATTATGAACGTTTAGACGGTTTTATTTGTGAGAAAAAATTAGTGCGGGATTTTAAGCCCTGAAATATTAACGCTCACCGACAGCAATCCACCCCAAAATAACGGTATAGGCTCCGTAACACCAACGACAAGAATATCGTTTGGCCAGGGGAATCCATTCAAAGAATAATCCCTTCCCATTCAATTGCTTCCTTGTAGTATTATTACAATAGGGACATCTGTTTCGAAATTTAATGATCTTCAAAGATTACCTCTATCAATAATTCGCTGAAGAAATCTTGCTCTATTGAAAAATTCTATACTATTCTGAAGTAAATACATATTGGAATTTATGTTACATCTGAAAATATGAATAATCTTTCTTGAAACCTACAACTTTTTGTAACGATGAACAATTATTACAATCAGAAAGTTAACTGTATTCTTAATATTAAAGAGGAAAATGGAATCAAATAATTCTATCTACAAAAGATTATCACTTATTAGAAAAGCGATCAATCAACACAAAGTAAGTTTTCGGATAACAGCAATGATCGTCGGTGGTTTAATTGGCTTTGCATTCTATTATTTCATCGGTTGCCGCAGTGGCAGTTGTCCTTTGGCGAGCAATCCATACCTTAGTACTTTCTGGGGAGCGCTTCTGGGTTTGATCCTTTTCTGGTAATAATCATTCTTTGTCTGTTCCTGAATATGATTTAATTTTTTAATTAAAAGATGTATATTTACTTCAGCAAAATTGCAGGAGATCACGGATGAGAGAAATACATTTCCACGTTGGTGACACAATCATAAAAGAGGGAACACTGGGAGATACAGCCTATATCCTAAAATCCGGTACTGTTGAAGTTCGAAAAAAAACGAAGCAGGATAATATTTTATTAGCCACTCTTGAAGCCGAAGAGATTTTCGGCGAGATGGGATTGATCGAAGACAAACCCCGTTCCGCGTCGATTATTGCCAAAACGGAAGTAGCCGTTGATGAGATTACCCGCGATGATTTCCTGGGTTTACTCGACGATAAAAAGTCATTTATCATTCCGGTTCTCCGGGCATTCTTCGAACGGCTCCGTCAAACGAATGATCTGGTTGTCAGACTTGAAAATCAGATCAGTTCTACCACTACAGAAATCGTTTCGGATAATCGTAAAACTGTCAGAATGTCCGGTTTGACAAAAGAGGCACAGAATACACTAAAAAACCGAGATATCGTCATTAATAAATTCCCTTTCAAAGTTGGTCGAAACAGTTCCCACGTTTCCGACGCAATATTCGTCAACAACGATCTCTATATCAATGATACCGCTCCTTATAACGTATCAAAAAATCACATGTCAATCAATTTTCACGATGAGCAGTTTTATATACTGGACCGCGGCAGCAGTCTGGGAACGATTGTCAATGGTAAACAGATCGGTGGAAATGTCTCAAACTATAAGATTAATTTAGAGCCGGGTGAAAATACCATAATTCTTGGAAGCGAAACATCGCCATTTCAATTTAAAATAAGGGTTTAGTACCGTTTATGATCCCCAGAAAAAATCTTTATCGCGCCATTCATAAATCCCTTTCTCAGCCTCTGTATGCCGGCCGGAATTTAATTCATCGGACCCGATCAGCCATATCATACCACATTCATAATGATGGAAAAAGCTACTGGCCGGAAACAATCTCGCTGTTTTTAACCTATAAATGTAATTTGCGTTGTTTAATGTGCGGCCAGTGGGGTGAAAACGGAGCCTTTAAAGATTTCAGCAAGGACATTTTAAAGCAACAACTTACTGTTGATGAAATTAAAACGATCATCGATGATGTTCGTGATTTTAAACCAAACATTACTCTTTTCGGTGGCGAACCGTTCATTCATCCGGACTGGTTTGAAATTATTCAAACCGTCAAGAATGCCGGTATGCGGTGCAATATCGTGACAAACGGAACATATATCCAGAACTTTGCCGAAGAGATTATCGAATCCGGTCTGGATGAAATTATTTTTTCACTTGATGGTCCGGAGGAGATTCACGATGCAATCCGGCGTGTTCCGGGCACCTTCAAACGCTCTATTAACGGGTTTCTTTTACTGAATCAATTGAAGGCCAAGTATAAACGGAAAAAACCGATTATCAATATCAACAGTACAATCTGGAAAGAAAATTATCGAAATATTCAAGATACGGCCGCTATTGCCGAAAATGTCGGTGCTATGGGACTGACTTTTCATCATTTGCTGTTTTTACCAAAGCCGGAGGTCCTTCAATTTATAGATTCCTTCAACCAACAATTCGGGCAGAAACCAACCGACTGGATCGGATTTGCCAGCGATATGTTGCCGGATATCGATGTTGATTATCTGATTACAGAGCTGAATAAAGTAAAAAAGAAAAAGTCCCCGATGAATATCAGCGTCTTTCCGAATTTTGATAATGACGAAATTCGCCGCTGGTATACTCAATTTGAGTTCACATCTACCTCCTATCGCAATCGCTGTATGAGTTTATGGATGACGGCCTATATATTCCCCGACGGATCGGTCCGCCCTTATCACTCCATGAATTATATCGTTGGAAATATCCGCAATGATACCTTTCGGAATATCTGGAACAACGACACATATAAAGCATACCGGAAATATATTAAAACACATAAAAAATTTACTGTCTGTTCAAAAGGATGTACGGAATTTTTCCGCTATTAATTATCATTGTATAAACATTTGACTAAGACTAATTTCATAATTAAATTGAGTTAGAGAGAAAAGGCTTATGAAAACAAGAATCCTAATCGTTGATGATGAACAAGAAATTGTTGAACTTTTGGAAGATTTACTTCTCCAAAAAGGTTATGAGGTTGCAAAAGCCTATAATCTGACCGAGGCGAGAGCCCAGATCAAGGCATTTAAACCGTCTCTGATGCTTTTGGATATTAAATTACCGGACGGTGACGGTATTGATTTTCTAAAAGAAATCAATACCAAACACGAAGAGCTCGATGTAATCATGATCACAGGTCTTGCGGATAAAGAAATCGCCCTCGATGCTTTGAAAAACGGTGCCTCCGATTATATTACCAAGCCGATCGATTTAAATTACCTGACCAGCAGTGTTTTAGCCAAAGTAATCACCGGATTCTCCAGATAGTGGGTAAATTACAATCAACTCTTTCAAATTCTGTTAATTATCATAGGTTGAACACCTTATGAAGTATATTTGCAAAATCATCATATTAGGTCTTTTTTTGGCGGGATTTTGGGGACAGTCGCACGGTCAGAATGAAGTATCCGTTCTCGAGTCCGCATTGAATGCTTCAACCGTTTTACAGATATCTGATATTATTTCGATTTCATATATCGATGTTGATTCAAAAGGCAACCCGATCCAGCGCAGCAATATATTTACGATCCGGCCGGATGGTACAGTTTTCCATGAACTTCTCGGCTCTGTCAGTCTTTCGGGATTAACAATTGCTGAAGCCGAAAAAATCCTGACGGATAAATTCTCACAATATTTCAACCAGCCAAAAGTCGCGGTATCCATCGTTGAGAAGCAAAACATAAAGGTCATTTTATATGGAGAAGTCGCCCGGATCGGTGTATATTCCATTCCGCCAAATACCAGTGTAGCGGAATTCATCATCGAAAACGGCGGAACAACCCCGGAAGCGGATCTGTCCAGAATTACAATTACCAGTACGGATGGCAAAAAAGTCATCTTCGACATGGAAAAATATCTTTTCAGCAACGATCCCGTAAATAATGTCATCCTGAGAGATAAAGATAAGATCATAGTGCCCCGCTTCAAGGTTCAGGAAAAATACGGCAGGCTTTCCAAAAATTATGTTCTGCAATACGGGAATGTCCTTGAAATCACCATCAATGAAATGGCGTTGATGGAAACCAATCCGGCGCAGTCGGAGACCTATGTAATTGACAGCGAGGGTAATATTTTCCACAGATTGTTTGGTCTGGTTCACCTGGGCGGTTTAACCGTAGATAAATCCCAGGAAATCCTGGCCGAGATGGCCAAACGTTACTTTCGGGAACCGGTTGTCACTGTCGATGTGTTAGAATTGAGTTCCAGAAATGTGTTTGTATTCGGGGAAGTGGTTCGACCCGGAATTTACCCGATCGAGGGTAACATCCAGTTGGCGGAGTTTCTGGCCAATATCGGCGGTTTAACCGACGATGCTGATTTAGAGGAAATCGTCGTAACCCGCCGGCAGGGACGACCTGTGAAATTCAGTTTGCAGGATTTTTTATTTAAGCGTGATGATAGTAAAAATATCTTCCTTGAAGACGGCGATCGCATCATTGTGCAGAAAAGGCAGCGCGGCTTCTTTGTCAGGTTATCGGAAAAAATTCAGCCGTTTCAAATCATTTTTCAGGTCATAATTACCGGCTTATCACTGTACCTGGTAACGAAATCATAATTTAACTGAGTTAATGAATGGCATCCTATGAGTTAAATCTCCGCGATTATTGGCGAATTATAAAAAAGAAGAGAATTATCGTCATCGTAACGGTTTTCATGCTTGGCAGTTTCAGCTTCTTCTTTGCTTTAATGAATAAGCCCACTCCGTTGTATCAGTCCACAGCCAGCCTTAAAATAGAAAAATCTACGGATTTGACAGGTATGTACCTGCAGAGTTTCAACTGGTACGCCGGTGATGAGATGGCCACCCGCGGTGAGGAAATCAAGAGCATTCCTATTGTAGAAAAAGCCGCTCAGCGGATGGGATTGTTAGATTCGTCTTTAACCTCTGAAGAGATCCGAAATAATCCCGAATATTTCAGCATTGTCGAAAGACTGAAAGCCCGTATTAAAACCGAACAAGAAGGTTATACCAACATCATTCACATCAAAATCACGGATTATAACGCCCAGCGAACCGCCGATCTAGCTAATGCCCTTGCCCAGGTATATATCGAAGAAAGTTTCAAGATTAAAAACAAAAAAGCCATCAATGCAATGAAGGCGATTAAAAGCCAACTGGCACAGGCGGAAAAAAATTATAAAAACAGCGAAAGAAAACTGAGAGCATACAAAAACAATAACAACTTACTGCTGCTGGAAGGAACCGCTTCACGTTTAAGTGATGAAATTCAAAAAGCGCAGGATCAATTGGATCAACTCCGTTCGGATATTAACCAGATTGATAATATTCTTTTTGAGATCGATCAGAATCCCGATTACATATACTATATCTCTTTTGATTTGCTACTTACTCGACAAAATCCGGTCTTAAATGCTTTACAATCTCAATTAAATCAGTTGTCCACACAGGAAAACCAATATCTGCAGCATTATACGGAAAATCATCCGACAGTCGTTGAGATTCGCCGGAAAATTGAAGCGAGAAGACGACGCTTTATTGAAGAATTAAAAACCTATCGCGAGACATTAGTCCAGACTGAAAACAACATTTATGAAGACTGGAAACACCTGACTACTCAATATCGTTCAATTCCCCTGCTAGATTTTAATCTTCAAAATATTGAGCGGGAACTGGAAATCAATAAAAATATATATCAATCCCTGGAAAGCCAGTATCAGACGGCGCTGATCAAACAATCGGAACTGGTTAATGAAGTTTTTTTAATTAAACCGGCGTTCCTGCCAACGAAACCCATTAATCCGACAATGGTTGGCCCCACAACAGCCATCGGAACCGTCATCGGAATCATTCTTGGGGTTATACTGGCGTTTGTGGCTGAAACCCTTGATACGACTTTCAGTACAATCGATGACATTGAAAAAACTCTGGATACTACGGTTGTTGGTATCGTCCCGTTCGTTGACATCGAAGAAATCAAGGAGCAGCTACTCGAAAAGATTGACACTCCCATACCCGATGAAGATCTTGAAATGCAGGCCAGACTGGTATCGCACTATAACCCAAAATCCACAATGGCCGAAGCATTCCGCGCCCTGCGTACCAATATTCACTTCGGATTAATGGATAAAGGCTATAAATGTATGATGGTGACCTCGTCGGTTGCCAGCGAGGGGAAAACAACGATCGCCGTTAACCTGGCAGTATCCATGGCCCAGATCGGTCTGAACACCATCCTGGTGGAAGCCGATTTACGCAGACCGCGAATTTCCAAACTTTTCGGTATCGACCGTGAACCGGGATTGACCGATGTTGTTCTGCGCCGGGACAATCTGGATTCGGCCATCCGGACCATGAGTGATCTGATGATGGGAACCATGGCCACCGATACCTTTCGGACCGATAACATCCCCGGCATTGAATATCTGAATATTTTAACCGCCGGAAAACATGAGCGCAATCCTTCGGAAATCATTGCTTCCAGAATCATGGACAATATTATCAGCGATTTAAAAGAGCGATATGATTTGGTCATATTCGATACAGCGCCAGTTATCCAGGCTACGGACTCAACAGTATTGGCATCCAAAGCCGATACGACCCTCTTAGTTTATTACCAGGGTAAAATTTCACGCGGCACATTAAGACGTTCAAAGAATCAGCTGGAAATGCTCAAAGCCGATGTCTTAGGCGTCTGTATAAACGGAATGAAAGCCGATGTCAGCGCCGATTATGCCGACTATCGCTATGGTTATGAATACCAATATTCCTATGGGGATAAAGATCAGGTTTTAAAGAAAAATAAAATTTTAGACTTTCTGGAAAAGACATTCATCAACCAACAGGAAGGATTAACCTCCACAATTCTTGATCGTATCCGAAAGTGGCGGGTCGCAGCGGCAATCGGGGCAATTATTGCATTTATTGGCGGCAGCTGTGTTATCAGCGGCAGTATTAAATCCTGTGTACGGGAAAAATCTAAGACAGTCGCCCCTCAAACTCAATCGGTAATTGATACAAGCTCTGACATGGTTCCCGAAGCTATTGTAACGAAAGAAACCGGCGATATACTGATTCCGGCCGATGTTTCCGAAACATCTGACCAGATAAAATCCGATGCTCAATCAATCATCGAAGAAGCCGCTTCCATTCAGGCAAAAATAAAACCGAGCGCAGAAATAGTGGCCACTAAAAAACCACCATATATACCATCACTTCCGGCACAACCACCCGTTGAATCACCGGGCGAAAAACCAGAGATAGCACCTTTCGGAAAAGATTTTTCTACAATATCAA
>QNCV01000118.1 GCA_003645845.1 Fidelibacterota bacterium
AATCCCCCGGCAATCACGTCTGATAAAAAGTGGCGGTTGTCAATAATCCGCGTATAGCCGACATAAGCCGCCAGCCCATGACTGCCGGCTACATATATCCACTGCAAGGTTTGCGCGCCGCCGAAATGATCCAATACATATAGCGAGCTGTAGCCGGCGAGGGCAAAAGCAATTGACGTATGCCCGGAGGGAAAGGATTTATTCGCATCAAGCCGTTCAGCTTCGGGATAATTGCTGAAGCACGGGCGTTGCCGGCCGACGATATTTTTAGTTAAAACAGTGAGCAGATAGGTGGCCGATAAGGTTTCCACAAAGCCTTTGGTGTGACGATAAGCGGATTCCCGCAGCCAGCCGTCGCTGTTCGGAATCAAACCGATTCCAAGCGCCGTCACGCCGGCAGCGGCGTAGAGTTGCGATCTGGAAACCGT
Organism: Fidelibacterota bacterium; assembly: GCA_003645845.1. Classification (GTDB taxonomy): domain Bacteria; phylum Fidelibacterota; class UBA2242; order UBA2242; family UBA2242; genus B118-G9. The sequence goes on from QNCV01000118.1 coordinate 429, forward strand.
ATTTTCCCGAAAAGGTTTATCAATTGGTTGGTTAAAAATTGTTCGGCTGTTCCGGGCCGGTTGATGGTCCAGCCGTCGGGCCACATAAAATGTTACCCCGGTAGCGCTCCACTCTGCCAACTCCGGTAATGCCCTCACAGCCCCACCACCTTTTAAAACCGCTTGCGTAAAAATCAAAACATAAATGAGAACCCAGGTCTTTTTTAATATCATCGGCCACCCTCAATAATATTAATAAAAGTTAGGCACTTATGAATCGAGGCACAAGGTTATTTCGATCGAACCTGTTTTATTTTGTCGCGGAATAATAACAGGCTTTTGGCGATGTTACTTTACCTTCATTTTTCAATGCTTTAATGGCCATTGATACTGCGGTTTTTTTCACCTGAACACTTGTTAAAGGGGTATCGATCTGAAGACTTTCCGCACGAAACTCAATCAAGTTGCAGATGACCTTCCGGGCGACGCTTTCAAGACCTATGATCTGGTTGTTGTGCTCGAACCACAACTGATGCGGGATATTCATCTCACCAGCCATTATCTGCAAGAGCATGAGGCCAACGGCGACGCAGATCCGTGACATTCATGACGATTATTGCCTTCATCATTATTCTGTTTATTACAAGTATTTTGCTGTCGGGAATTTATCCGGTTCTGATTCCAGCCTCTGAAAGCCGCAAGCGCAATGAAACGGGAAAAATTTCTGGAAAAATATGGCGATGAGACTATCGTTGAATCCGCCAGTCTTATTACAGGTAACGTCTCAAAACACAATGTCCGGAATCAATTTTCCCGCGCGAAGGTTTTAAACCTTCGCAAGGATCGTTTTAATCATTTTCTTGCTCTGACGAATCTTTTTTAAAAAGTTCTTCACAATCCGACGGACAGCGATCCTTCATCAAACAGGTATCACAGGCGGATTGCGGTTTTTTAATTGTTTTTACAAATCTTAAAACCAGCCAAACCGCGCTGAGAACAACCAGACTGATAACAATGATCGTTTGCCAGTTCATTTTTACACACCCAACCCGAGCAATCCGCCGATCTGATAAACGGCCACAGCCATTGTAAACGCGACGAGAAGCGTGTAGGCGGCCTGAAAAGCCGGCCATTTCCAGGAGCCCAGCTCCTTTTTTACAATAGCCAGGGTCGCCAGGCAGGGAATATATATCATAATGAATAACATCAATGCGAACGCCATCAATGGCGAGTAGGCCGGGTCCCGAATAAGCTGATCCTTCACAAAGAATTCAACATGAGACTGATTTTCGGTGACATTGTTATCCATACCGTAAAGAATTCCGAATGTCGAAATAATCACCTCTTTTGCCGCCACTCCGGCGACAAGGCTGACTCCGACTTTCCAGTCAAATCCGGCCAATTTCAGGACGGGTTCAATCCCCTTGCCAATCCGGCCGGCGTAGCTGTACACAACAGATGGTTCTCTTGGCGATTCTGCTATTGTTTCCGGTGAAGGTTTCGGATAGGAGAGTAAAAACCAGACAACAATGGAAGCCGCCAATATAATTGTTCCGGCCTTCTTGACGTATTCCGAGGCCTTCCCCCACATATGGATTATTACACTTTTTAGAGATGGTCGGCGGTAGGGTGGCAGTTCCATGACAAAGGGAGTGTGCTCACCTCTGAAAAGAGATTTTTTAAAAATCAGCGCAATTATAAATGCCATTACCCAGCCAAACAGCCAGATTCCCAGAAATATTAAGGTCGCATGTTCCGGGAAAAACGCCGCAACCAGCATGGCAATCACCGGCGCTTTGGCTCCGCACATCATCAGCGGCGCCACCAGGATCGTCACAATCCGGTCTTTCCGGTTGGACAGCACACGGGCGCTCATAATTCCCGGAACAGCACAACCGGTAGAGATCATAAAGGGAATAAAACTCCGGCCATGCAATCCAAAAATGTGGAAGAGCTTATCCATTACAAAGGCCGCCCGCGCCATATAACCGGTATCTTCTAAAAAAGATAAGCCGAGAAACAGCAGGGTCACCAGCGGCAGAAATGTTAGCACACCGCCAACACCGTTAATAATCCCATTTGTCAACAGATCCTGAAGCGGACCGGCCGGCAGAACTGCTGATATGATTCTTGAAAGCCGTACAAATAAAATTGAGATGCCGTCGGACAACGGATTGCCCAGCGCAAATGTCATTTCATAGATTAAAAACATCACCGCCATGAAAATGGGGAGTCCCAGATAGCGGTTCAGAACAATCCGATCGATGCTTTCCGTAACATCAATTCCCTTCCGTTTCCGAACAGTGGATACGGTTTCTTTCAACGCCCCGTGGATATAGGCATAGCGCTGCTCGCCAATAATAACTTCGCTGTCTTCCTGAAAATATCTTTCAAGACGCTTTTGCCGTTCGGCCGTAATTTCCAAAACCGTATCAGCGAATCGATGCTCCTTTTTGATTTTTTTGATGGCGTCCTGATCTTTTTCCAGCAGTTTGATTGCCATCCAGTGCAGAGAATAGCGTTTCCTGAAAGTCACATCCGTTTCAAGGGCGTCGATGATCGCATTGTGAGCAAGCTCAACCTCTTTCCCATAATTCAAATGTCGTCTGTTGGAATCCAATTCACCGTCTGCCACTTTCAAAGCGACATCCAGCAACTGATCGACGCCACCGCCGGTGCTTCCGATTGTCTTCACAAAGGGAATTCCCAAAATTGCTCCCAACTGTTCGCTGTCGATTCGGATACCTTTTGTATCGGCTTCATCGCTCATATTCAGTGCGCCGACAATCGGGACGCCCAATTCCTGAAACTGAAGTAAAAGATACAGATGCCGTTCCAGATTTGTGGAATCCAGAATATCAATAATGACATCGGGCTTTTCATTTAATACAAAGTCCCTGGAAACCACCTCTTCGATGGAATACGCGCTTAAACTGTAGGTTCCGGGTAAATCGATAAATTCAACCAGTTTGCCATCAACGCTGATAACACCGGACTTCTTTTCCACGGTAACGCCGGGATAATTTCCGATATGCTGTCGTTGACCGGTCAGGGCGTTGAAGATGCTTGTCTTACCACTGTTCGGATTACCGGCCAGGGCAATCCGGATTCTTTTACTGTTAGGATTACCGGCCATGGCAACCCGGATTCTTTTCTGGCCCCACCGATGTTTCCCGCGCCCGATTCGCCGGCGGACACAATGTCGGAAATGATTTGTCTCGGGTTCCCTCATTTTACCTCATCAACGCAAATCAGGCGGGCCTCTGAACGCCGCAATGAAACCTTCATACCCTTTATTTCAATTTCGATCGGGTCTTTCAACAGAGCCTCGCGAATAATTTTTCCCTTTTCATTTTTTATAAAGCCAATATCCAGCAGTCGCCGCCGGATTTCACCCTTCGCATAGATTTTTTGCACTTTGAATTTTTGACCGGTTTTCAGGTCCGACAACCGCCGGAATTCATTTTTTTGTTCCACGGCTGTTTCAATCATATCAGCCGCTTCCGGTGATATTTCAACAAGAAAACCGTCCGTTTGTAATTCAAAATTCCTGTTATCACCGCCGACGGTTTCAACGGTAATCTTAGTCCCCGGCAATATGCCTTTTTCAATAATTTTCCGACGTATATCCGGATCGGGTCCCAGCTTAATTATACGGGCTTCCTGGCCCCGCTCAAGTTGAGACAGGAGAGTGTGTACGGTATTTTTTCCCGGATGATGGGGAAAATTACTGGCAACAAAACAGGACTGACACTCTTCGGCTTTGTCACCGTTGCCCTCGGTAATTCGGATGCATTTCTTAAACAGGTCCAGTGTTATCCGATTGTTTTTGTGGCACTCACCTAAAAACTGGTAAAGCAGAATAAAACGTTCCAGAGTTGAAAGACTGAGATGGTGTTCCAGTTCGCAGGCTTCCTTTTCAGCCATATCTGTATCAATGTCGAGCACATCGACAAGAAAATTCTTTAGAAATGTATTTTTACTGCAAAGGCGATGGGCAGTACGTAATCCCTTGGGTGTCAACTCAACAAATTCCCGGGCCGAGTAATAAACGAATCCGTCCCTGGCAAGTTTTCGCATCGCCTCCGTGACCGACGGCATACTGACAGCCTTGCGCCGGGCAATATCATTGACTCGCGCCACCTTTTTTTCATTGATCAGGTCCAAGACTATTTTGAGATAATCCTGCTGACTTTCCGATAAAACCATCGCGGCCACAACTCCTTCAATTTTTGCGCCCTAATTTAATTAGGCGCACCTAACATACAAAGAAAAATCCATAAAAAATACGTTTGTTTATTGTTGCTTTCATGACCGACTTTATCTATTTTCAGTCAATTATTAAAGAAGGAATACCGTTGGATTTTATCAAGAAAATAAAACGCGGAATTGTTCTGTTTGACGGGGCCATGGGAACCCAGATTCATGCTCTGAACCCATCGGAGGCGGATTGGAACGGTCATAACGGCTGCCCGGAAATTCTGAATCTGACAATCCCGGAAAAAATCAGGCAAATCCATGAAAAGTATCTGAATGCCGGTGCCGATGTCATCGAAACCAATACTTTTGGAGCCAATCAAATCACCCTTGCGGAGTTCGGCCTTGGTGAACGGGTTATCGAAATTAATGAAACCGCGGCTCGAATTGCCCGGCAGGCCGCCCGCAATTTCCATACATCGGCTAAACCACGTTTCGTTGCCGGTGATATTGGCCCCGGAACAAAATTGATCTCCCTCGGTCAAACCGATTACGATACTCTCTATGAATCCTACGCACTGCAGGCACGTGGTCTTATTCGGGGTGGCGTCGACATGTTTATTATTGAAACCTGCCAGGACCCGCTGCAGATTAAAGCCGCGCTGAATGCAGTAGATGACGAATTGCAATCGGCCGGTTTGAAATTACCTCGTATCGTTTCCATAACCGTCGAGACCACCGGCACCATGCTGATTGGAACCGATATCAGTGCGGCTTTGACAATTATAGAGCCTTTTAAGGTAGATGTTTTTGGAATGAACTGCGCCACCGGCCCGGAAAAAATGCGTCCCTACATAAAACAAATCTGTCAGTCTTTCGACGGGCCGGTTCTCGTTCAGCCGAATGCAGGACTGCCTGAAATGGTCAACGGAGAAATGGTTTATACTCTTTCGGTCGAAGAATATGTGACCGTGTTATCCAGCTTTATTGAAAAGTACGGTGTTCAAATAGTGGGCGGTTGCTGCGGCACTACACCGGATTTTATTCGTGCAATGGCCGGGAGAATTCCTCAATTATCGGTAGCTAAGCGTAAACCGGTAAAAAGGAGCGCGGTTGCATCTCTCTATTCCGCTCAGGAGCTGCGCCAGAATCCGGCGCCTTTTTTCGTTGGGGAACGCTCCAATACTAACGGTAGTAAGAAATTCAGAGAGTGTCTGCTGGCTGATGACTGGGACGGCATTGTCGATATTTCCAAACAACAGGAATTGACCGGCGCGCACGGTCTGGATCTCTGTGTTGCCTATACCGGGCGGGATGAAATCAGCGATATGCGGGAAGCCGTTACCAGGATTGTCCGACAGGTGAATCTTCCGATTTTTATCGACAGCACCGACATAGACGTTATTGAAAATACCTTGAAACTGATTGGTGGACGGGCGGTCATCAACTCCATTAATCTTGAAGATGGTGAAGAAAGGACCCGGAAGGTGTGTCAGCTGGCAAAACGTTTTGGTGCGGCAGTTATTGCACTAACTATTGACGAAGCCGGCATGGCTCATGAGGTCGCTAAAAAACTCGCCATCGCCAAACGAATTTACGATATCGCTGTTCATCAATGTGGACTGCGTCCCCAGGACCTGATCTTCGACACGTTGACATTCACCCTAGGCAGCGGCGACGAGTCATTAAAAAACGCCGGAAAAAATACAATCGAAGGCATCCGGGTAATTAAAAGAGAATTGCCTGAAGTATACACGCTGCTGGGGATTTCCAATATCTCTTTCGGTCTGCATCCCGGCTCCAGAGAGATTCTGAATTCCGTATTTTTAAACGAGGCCATTGCAGCCGGACTTGATCTGGCCATTGTCAATGTAAAGAAAATCCTCCCGCTGTATAAAATTGATCCGGACGACATTGACATTTGCCTTGATTTGATTTATAACCGCGGTGAGAACCCGCTTCTCGCATTTATCCGGCATTTTGAAAAGAAATCCGGAGAAAAGAGAATCAGAGCAGATGATACTGAAAAAGCGCCGATCGATGAAAAAATCATGCAGCGTGTTATCCAGGGTAATCGTGTGGGGCTTGCCGATCTCCTGGCCGAAGCCCGAAAATCGACAAAACCCATCGATATTATCAACAATTGGCTGATACCCGCCATGAAAATTGTCGGTGACCTGTTCGGAGAGGGCAAAATGCAGTTGCCCTTTGTTCTGCAATCGGCGGAAGTAATGAAATTTGCCGTCAGTAAGTTGGAGCCTTTTCTTGAAAAATCCGATACTTCCGAACCAACCAGCCTGGTTCTGGCAACCGTGCGCGGTGATGTCCATGATATCGGTAAAAACCTGGTGGATATTATTCTCAGCAATAACGGCTACAGGGTCTACAATCTTGGTATCAAGTGTGAAATCGAGACCATTCTTGATAAAGCCCGGGAAGTCAACGCCGATGCTATCGGATTGAGCGGCTTGCTGGTAAAATCCACGACCATTATGAAAGAGAATCTGGAATTGATGAAGCAACGGAACATTTCAATCCCGGTTCTGCTTGGTGGCGCGGCCTTGACACCGTCATTCGTAAAAGAAATCTGCGCGCCGCTTCTGAAAAGCCCGGTCATTTACTGTCCCGACGCTTTTACCGGTCTGAGCGCCATGAATCTTATCAAAGAAAAAAACTTGTCTGTTTTAACACCAGAAGCGACACCCGGGAAAAAGGCCGAGAAAAAGATTCGTTTAAAAAATTCCGTTGTTGAACATGAAAAACTGAGACGCGACATTGAGATTCCCGATCCGCCGTTTTGGGGTGTAAAAATCGTCAAAGAGATTGATCTGGACACTGTTTTTAATTTTCTGAATGAAGGAATTCTGTTTAGCGGGCGCTGGGGCTACCGTCGCGGGAAAATGTCCAAAGAAGAATATGATCAACTCATAGAGAAACAGGTTCGGCCTGAGCTTGAAATTCTGAAACAGCGCTGTATAGACGATCAATTACTGGTTCCGCAAATCGCTTACGGTTATTTTCCTTGTAATAGCCATGATGAAGAACTGAT
>QNCV01000119.1 GCA_003645845.1 Fidelibacterota bacterium
AACCAGTTGCCGATTGGTGCTCATTTCAACGTTTCTGCCAACACTGGCTGGATACCCTTTTCTGTTGATTTTGATGCGTCCACCTCGGTTGTTGAAGGAAATCGCACAGTAGTGGAATGTCTATGGGATTTTGGAGACGGGAGTTCCGGAGAAGGAATAACTATAAGCCACGAATATACTACATCCGGAGCATTTCAGGTGCAGCTAACGATAATTGACAGTGCAAATGATACTTTAAGAACAGTTGATTCGGTGTATACAAGCAATCCATTGTTTAGTACAATACCTTATTATGGAAATGCAATCAATTATCAACGAGTGCAGGAAGATCTCTGGTCGACTTCGATGGATTCCGGTGATTACCGTTATTATTTAAACAATAATCCGCGAAATGCTGAAGTGGATCTTGCCGGGTTTAGTTTTATCAAGGATAGTATATATACAGACTTCTCTTTATTTATTACAACTCGAACGGCTGAAGATTTTACCATAAGCAGTTCGGCAGATTACTCGGTAATATTTGGATATACTGACGAGAATAACTATAATCAGCTATTGATGAGCCACAGTTCTGCCCGGGTAACGGGTGTTGTTAATGGCATAAGTCTATATATTGCCGGAACAGGTAGAGACGGAATCCCTGATGATCATTATCATGATCTGAATGTGGTTCTCAAAGATGATCAATTATCAGTTTTTCTGGATGACAGTCTTTTTCTAAACGCCGGGAGCAGTAAGTTTATAAAGACTGGTAAAATAGGATTCGGTTCAGAGAACTACGGGGTGTATTTTGATGATATTTCCGTAATAGGGGGCGGATTTGCAACGGGAATTGATAATTTACAGGCTCTTCCTGATGGATATGTGCTCAGGCAAAATTATCCCAATCCCTTTAATCCAATTACAAAGATTGGTTTTTATCTTCCTCAACCGGAAAATGTTGTAATCAATATTTATAATAACCTTGGTCAAAAATTACGTGTTTTGAAAAATCAGCCTATGTCACCGGGTTATCATGAAGTTGTATTCTCTGCTGAAGATTTGTCTTCAGGAATCTATTTTTATTCTCTTAAGGCTGGTGGCTACCGGGCTTTGAAAAAGATGGTTGTTTTGAAATAATGGTTTTCGGATGTTAATTAAAATAATAATTTACCGTTAACAATTAATATGGAGGAACTCTAAAATGTTAGTCGTTGAATCGTATTTAATTGCTGTTGTGATGTGTGTAATCACGATGATTTGCTGGGGGTCCTGGGCTAATACGCAGAAACTGGCAACTAAGAAGTGGCCATTTCAGCTATATTATTGGGATTATGCGATTGGAGTAGTTCTTTTATCATTACTGTTTGCTTTTACCCTGGGTAGTTTCGGTAGTGCCGGCCGAAGCTTTTTACCGGATCTCGGACAAGCGTCTTTTAAAGCGCTGTCAATGGCATTTTTAGGCGGTGTTATTTTCAATCTCTCAAATATTTTATTGGTTGTTGCCATTGACATTGCCGGTATGGCTGTTGCTTTTCCGATTGGCGTGGGCCTGGCTCTTGCCCTGGGAGTCATTACAAATTATATCGCAACACCGGTTGGCAATCCTGTCCTGTTATTTGTAGGTGTAGGGTTAGTCGTAGTTGCTATTATTGTCGATGCTTTAGCCTATAAACGCTTGCCCAGTCAGGGCCAGAGGACGACGGGAAAAGGTATTGGCATATCAATAGCCGCAGGTATTTTGATGGGGTTTTTCTATCGATTTGTGGCTGCTTCAATGTCCACTGATTTTGTCAATCCGGAAGCGGGTTTGATGACGCCCTATACAGCAGTGGTTATATTCTCATTGGGATTGTTCATTTCGAATTTTGTCTGGAACAGCATCGTAATGGTAAAGCCCTTTGTTGGAGAACCGGTTCCATTTTCCGACTATTTCAAATTAGGGACTCCGCGCCTTCACTGGATTGGAATATTGGGAGGAGTTATTTGGAGTATCGGTATGTCTTTTAGCATAATTGCTGCCGGTGCGGCGGGTTTTGCAATTTCCTATGGTCTTGGTCAGGGTGCTACGATGATTGCTGCTTTCTGGGGAGTTTTCATTTGGAAAGAATTTAAATCAGCTCCAAAAGGAACAAATCCGTTATTGAGCTTAATGTTTCTGTTTTATTTGCTCGGATTAATTTTAATAATTGTAGCTCGAATTGCATAATTGATAGACTAATTAAGGAATATTCAGCTCTATCAGTTGGATTCGGAAAGGATTGAAATGGAACGATTAAGAAAAATAACAAGTATATTTCTAATATTAATTGGATTTACTTGCCTTTTTAGCTGCAGTTCACAAAAGCAATACCGTCGTATTTCTATCGATGAATACCGCAGTAAAATGAAGGCCGGTTGGCTGGGGCAAATGGCGGGAGTCGGATGGGGTGCCCCTACCGAATTTGATTATAATGGAATGATTATTCCTGCAAAGGATGTTCCTGTCTGGAAACCGGAAATGATCAACCAGCACTATCAAGACGATATCTATGTCGAAATGACCTTTTTAAAAACTCTTGAGGAATATGGCTTCGATGTTTCAATCAGGCAGGCCGGAATTGATTTTGCCAACAGCCGCTATATGCTTTGGCATGCGAATAAAAATGGACGTCAGAACTTACGCTCGGGTATTGCTCCACCTTATTCCGGTTATCCCAATTATAACCGGCATGCTGATGATATTGACTATCAAATTGAAGCCGATTATTCGGGCTTGATTTCACCCGCACTGCCACAGACAGTCATAGAATTGGGTGAAAAGTTTGGTCGCTTGATGAATTATGGTGACGGGCTATATGGTGGAATGTTTGTGGGTGGCATGTATGCCAGTGCATTTTTCGAAACAGATATTCATAAAATTATCGAAGACGGATTAAATTGTATTCCGGCGGAGAGTCAATATGCAGAAGCCATTCGTGACGTAATCCGGTGGCACAAGGAAAATCCCAAGGATTGGAAGAAGACGTGGCACCTGATTGAAAACAAGTATAACCTGAATCCGAATTATCGGAGGTATAGCTGTAGTGGAACGGATCCATCTTTCAATATTGATGCGAAGATAAACGGGGCGTATATCGTTACGGGATTACTTTATGGGAACGGCGATATGGATTCGACCATTATTATTTCTATGCGATGTGGGCAGGACTCCGATTGCAATCCATCTAATGCCGGCGGAATTCTTGCGACATCACTGGGACTTGAGAATCTTCCCGATAAGTTTAAGACCGGTATTGATGATACCACGAAATTTTCCTATACTGCCTATAATTTTCCTGCCTTAATAAATGTTTGCGAAAAACTTAGCAGGGAGGCGGTTATTCGATCCGGTGGTAAAATCGAGAAAAAGTCAGGAACTGAATATTATGTGATACCGAAACAGGTACCTACTCCAATTCCCCTGGAACAGTGTTGGACGCCGGTAGAGATTAGTGAAGATGTTCACTTTACCGAGCAGGAAATGGCCGGGATTTTGTACAGAACAAGAAAACCGGAAGAGTTTGTCGATGTCTGGCAGGTATCAGGTCCATTTTCAAAAAAGGGTGTCAAGGGAATAGACCTGATAGATATGCAATTTTCTCCGGAAAACAATGATAAGTTTTCAGACTGGAAAAAATTGCCTGTTGGAGAGTCCGGTTTGAGACCCGAGGAAATCGATTTTGATAAGTATTTTGGTGAAGAAAACTGTGCTGTTTATTTGCGAACGAATGTGTGGTCCGATGAAAATCAGAAAGTCATATTTGAATTGGGTTCTGATGATGGAATAAAGGTGTGGGTAAATGGTCGGCTTGTCCATAGAAACAATGCAGAAAGGGCACATGAGCCTGGCCAGGATTTCGTGAATGTTCAGTTTGAGAAAGGCTGGAACAACATTTTAATGAAAATCACACAAGGTGTTGGCGGTTGGGCGTGTTCGTTAGTAATAACTGATTTGGATCATAATGCACTCAAGGATCTGAAATATAAATTGTAAGAATAATAATGTTTGATTCTATTTATAGGTTTTAATTAAATGCGAGGAATAAATGAGTAATCCTAAAATTGTTGTTGTCGGAAGTTCAAATACGGATATGATTATTCAAGTTGATAAAATTCCGGTACCCGGTGAAACGGTTCTTGGCGGTAAATTTTCTACGGCGGCTGGCGGCAAAGGAGCTAATCAAGCGGTTGCTGCAGCACGAGCCGGCGGAGATGTAATCTTTATTGTAGCTTTGGGTGAGGACAGTTTTGGTGATCAAGCCCTTAAAGGATTTGAACGTGACGAAATAAATACGGATTATATAAAACGTGTTGAAAATAGCGCTTCCGGCGTTGCATTGATTTTTGTTGATAAGAAAGGCGAGAACAGTATTGCTGTTGCCTCAGGTGCAAATTTAGAACTCGATCCGGATTATATCATCCAGTATAAATCTCCGATAGCGCAGGCAGAGATTTTATTGATGCAATTGGAAACACCTATCGAAACCGTTAGACAGGCAGCTCAGCTGGCGTACGAGGCCGCTGTAAAGGTCATCCTGAATCCGGCACCCGCCCAACCGCTTGATGATGAACTATTAAGATTGATTTCAATAATAACCCCTAACGAAATTGAAGCGGAGTTGTTAACCAATGTCAAAGTTGAAGATGAACTTAGTGCCGGAAAAGCGGCGGATGCGCTGCTTGGAAAAGGTATAGAATATGTTTTAATAACTATGGGCTCACGAGGAGTCTTCTTTGCCTCCTCCGAAGAACGTAAGATGGTACCGAGTTTTAAGGTGGATGCTGTCGACACAACTGCCGCCGGAGATGTATTTAACGGCGCCCTGGCTGCCGGACTGGCGGAAGATAAATCTCTGGAAGAGGCTATTCAATTTGCCAATGCGGCCGCCGCGCTATCCGTAACAAAACTGGGTGCGCAGCCCTCTGCTCACTACCGGGAAGAGATTGACACCTTTTTAAAAAAACATTGTAGTCAATATGTGAATGTATAAATATTGATATTATGATCTGAATAGAAGTCTTGCAATGAATAAAAGTGCAGCAATTAAGGTTATTATTGTTGCTCTTTATGTATGTTTGTTGTCTCTCATCGGTTGTGCGCAAGGAGATGTTAAATGTGATCCTGTGGTGGCGGGCATATAACAAGTTGTGGGAGTATAGAGCTTGCCTGTAAAATCTCGTGAAGAGTTGATAAGAAAGAAAATGTAGAATGAAACGAAATTCCGGATATCTGAACTTTGGTTTGGTTTTTTTATTGTTGCCGTGGATTGGTGCTGGACAAAATGTTTGTATTAACGAAGTAATGTCTTCTAACGAGACAATCATTGCCGATGAAGATGGAGATTATTCAGATTGGATTGAACTATATAACGCCGGTGATTCCACAATTAATCTTGAAGGTTATGGCATATCCGATGATAGCCTGAATTTAAAAAAATGGGTGTTTCCGGAAACGATTCTGCCACCAGGCACACATCACTTAATCTTCGCATCGGGGAAGGATCATATTGGCTCAATTAGTCACTGGGAGACCATAATCAGAGAGGGTGATAATTGGAAATACAAAATCGGAGATGCATCAATTCCGTCAAGCTGGATAGATCTTTCATTTGATGATTCCGGATGGAGTGAAGGTCCCGGTGGGTTCGGTTATGGCGATAATGACGATGCCACGATAATAAATAATCTTAGTTCGATATTCATTCGCAGGAAATTTGAAATAGAAGATACATCTGCCGTTCTCAGTGTCATTCTGCATGTGGATTACGATGACGCTTTTGTTGCTTACCTCAATGGCCAGGAGATAGCCAGAGCTAATATTGGGACCCCCGGGACTCCCGTATCTTATAATCAATTTGCTAATGGTGACCACGAAGCGGTTATGTATAATGGTGGTTGCCCTGAAAAATTCGAAATTGGATCTATTAAGCCATATTTAAAAAATGGTGAAAATATACTGGCCATTCAGGGGCATAATAAAGCGACTTCGAGTGATATGAGTCTGATACCATTTCTCTCTTTGGGATTAAATAGTATGCCCCGGAACGCCAGGGGAGCTGTTCCGATTTTAGGTTTAAAGCCTTCCATGAATCATACAAATTTTAAAATTAAAAGCTCTGGTGAAAATCTGTATCTGACCTTTCCGGACGGACGAATAATTGACTCACTCCGGGCAACCATTATTCCGGAAGATATTTCATTTGGCCGGAAGCCTGATGGTGGAGATGAGTGGCTTTTATTTGAAAAACCAACTCCGGGAAAGGTTAATGACAGCAATGAATATCTTCCAAAAAGTCCAATGCCTGAATTTTCTCATACCAGGGGATTTTATAATGAGACTTTTTACTTAACGTTAACTGCTGATCCTGCCACGTCACATATTCGCTACACAACAGATTGTTCTAAACCAACCAGGAGTAAAGGCATACTTTACAGCGGACCCATTGAAATATCAAAAACGACGACTATCCGGGCTGTTGCTTATGATAGTATGACATCAGTTTCCGATGTACGTACCCATTCCTTTATTTTTCCTGCCGATGTGCTCACGCAGGATAATAGTGGTGTTCCTAAAGAACAATACAACGGGGATCATGTATTCTGGACCGAAGAGTTTGATATGGATGATGTAAACTGTACGGAAGAAGAAATGATTGGGGCTTTGGAGGATCTTCCGACAATTTTCATTTCGGCTCCATGGGATTCTATCTTTGGCGTGGCCGGTATTCACCGGGGACAAAATTTAGAAGAGAATGGCGGCGACTCACATGATCCAAACTGGATTGAACTTGTAGAGTGCTCAGCTGAAATGATTTATCCGGAAAATAATAAGTTTGGAAGATATAATAACTGGCAGGAGAATTGCGGGATTAAAATACAGGGCGGCGCTTCACGCTGGCAGAACGGCGAATTTGATCACAAACAATCTTTTACTCTGGAGTTCAAAGATAAATATGGCGCCGGAAAGTTAAAAAATAATATCCTGGCTACGGCACCGTTTAACCGTGAATCAGTGCCGTCGGAATTTGATAAGATAATTCTCAGAACCGGATTTAACCGGGATTTTGGATCGAATTGGGACCGCGCCAATTATGCATACACCCGAGACCAGTTTGCGCGGGATTTGCAAATTATGATGTCGGGTTGGGGTTGCCACGGGACCTATGTCCATCTATATATTAATGGAAAATACTGGGGAATCACAAATCCGAGTGAACGCATGGATGATAATGCCCTTGCAACATATTTTGGCGGTGACAATGAGGATTACTTTTATGGGAAAGGAAAGTACGGAGTACTGTTTGGGAATCCGGATCGATATAACTATTTAGTAAATACAGATTGGACTAACAGACAATTCAGCGAGATAGAAGAGTACCTTGTTGTTAATCCGTATATTGACAATGTTATCCTTCACGGCTATGGAAATATCGGTGATGGTGCCCAATATTATTACGGCGGGTCTATGAATCCTCCCGGGCCTATCTATTACACAGCCTGGGATATGGAAGACAGCTTTGACGGTGGGGGACGCAGAACTGGTCCCCCTGTAGCAATAGAAAATTTGGGATCGATATACAGCCGGGATAATTTTCTGGCATATTATAAAATGAAAAAGAATATCGATTTTAAAAT
>QNCV01000120.1 GCA_003645845.1 Fidelibacterota bacterium
CCAAGAATACACAGTAAAATCAGAGGCGATAATTTTGCAACGGTTAATATAATCTGAAATCCACCACCTTTGCGGACACTGCGATAATGAATATAGGTCAATATCATAATTAACAGCATCGCAAAGAGTTTTGTATAAAGGGTGCCCTCCAATGGCCCCCAAAATATACTCAGTGCAGACACAGCGCTTAAGGCGATAATTGTGATTGATGGTGTATCGCTGGTCCAGAACACCGTCCAGACATAGAGAAAACCAAGCGCCGGACTACCGGCTTTTTTCAGATAAAGATAGCCAAAACCTTCATCAGGATAGGCCGTTGCCATCTCTGCCAGGATGAAAAGCTGTGGCAACCAGATCAGGCCACCAATAAACCAGGCCGCCACTGCCAACAACGGACTCCCTGCTTCCCGGGCTACAATCGGTAGATTGATAAAAACACCGGAACCGATGACCGATCCCAGAATCAGGGCGATGACATGCCAGATATTCAGTTCCCGTTTTAAGTTCATTGACGGTCCGAATTATTCACTTATCACATTCCAGCCGATTTTTGACAGATGCAGGTAAATAATTACCGCGGCACCCGCCGCAATCATCAAATAGATAATTCCGGAAAGATAATATCCCAAGATCAGTTTCCCGATTCCGAACAGGCTGGTGTAAACCAGAACAACCCCGCAAATCCAGTCAATAAAGGTTTTTCCGAAACCACTGTCACTGATAACGTCTGGTAATTCCCGTGAAATCGGTCTCCAACCCCGTCCTCCGGGGTGAACCTTACGGTAAAATTTAATCAGAGTCTCTTTATCAGTTGGCTTCGTGGCAAAGGTGACAATCAACCACACAAGGGTAGAACCGAAAACTATCGGATACAGTGTGATCGGGGATTGCATGCCAAATCCAAAACGCGCCACCGGATAAATTATAAGCGGCGTAATCATCGCAGATATTTCGGACCAGGCATTGATCCGCCACCAAAACCAGCGCAAAATCAACACCGCCCCCATTCCGGCACTGGCATTAATAATAAACTCCCAGGCGCCGGAAACCGTGGTCAGCAGATAGCGCGCTATAAGCAGAGATAATAGTATCATCAGATACATGGCAATCCGGGATACAACCACATAATGCCGTTCGGTAGCTTTGGGTTTAATAAAACGACGGTAGAAGTCATTGATGAGATAGGAAGTACCCCAATTCAACTGCGAGGCAATCGTCGACATATAGGCCGCCAGAAACGTAGCAATCAAAAGACCCAGCAGGCCGGAAGGCAGAAACCGCATCATAATTTTCGGATACATAACCCCGGGATCGATGGTATTTTCATATTTTTCATAAAATTGTTCAAATTCAGGGGTCTGATATTGCGGATTTCCGGCCGGATTTATTTTTCCCTGGTAAACAGCCTCAACTTTTTGGTACAATGCCGGATTCTGGTTCTTCAGTGCATCGGGATTTTCCGCTCTTGGCAAAATAATCAAGGCACTCAATCCCACCAATATCCACGGCCAGGGTCTCAGGGTATAGTGGGCAATTGTAAACCACAATGTGGCAAAAAGACTGTGTTTCTCATCTTTCGCCGACATCATGCGCTGGGCAATATATCCGCCACCGCCGGGATCGGCGCCGGGATACCAACTGCTCCACCACTGCAAACCGATATGGGCGAAAAAAGCGCCAACAGACAGCGCCAGCACACCCCCGGTAAATCCCTGAACACTCGGACGGCCTATTTTGGGAAAAAACGTAAGTACTTCAGGCGCCAGTTTTGTTTTCAGCGCCACTGCTCCGCCAATCTGAGGAAGGTGCACAACAATCACAGCCAGGATTATGCATCCGGTCATGGCAAAAATAAACTGAAAACTGTCGGTGCGGGCTGTTCCCAACAATCCCGACGCCGACGCATAGACAGCAATGATGATTGCCGCCCCGGCCACCAGTAAAAACGGATCAATCATGGGCAATGTTACATGGAAAATCTTTTCCATTGCCTTATGCACCCATCCCATAACTATGGCGTTCATGAAAATTCCGAGATAGAGCGCCCGGAAACCCCGCAATACGGCCGCCGCTCTTCCGGAATAACGAAACTCTGTAAATTCAACATCGGTCATGATTCCCGAACGGCGCCACAATTTGGCAAAGAAAAAGACGGTCAGCATGGCACCGATTGCCAGATTCCACCATAGCCAGTTACCTGCGATTCCGTTGCGGGCAACCAATTCGGTTACTGCCAGCGGTGTATCAGCGGCAAAGGTCGTCGCAACCATGGCAGTGCCGGCTAACCACCACGGAAGGTTCCGACCGGATAAAAAGAACTGTTTGGTGTCTTTTCCGGCTCTTTTCGAAAAATAGATCGCAATTCCGAACACGAAGGCAAAATAGGCTGCTATTACCGCCCAGTCAAAAACATTTACGCTCTTCTCCATCGCTCGATATTCTCCGTTATTTCACAATTCGTCTTAATTTAAAAGGAATTTAACTAATGGTAAGAAATTTCATTCCTCCGGATAAATAAAAAAAGCGGAGCCGTAACCCCGCTTTTTCCTTTCCTTGCAGATAAAATCAGTTAAACAGATTTGAACGCAATTTCAATACGGTTCCCGTAGGAATATTGTCAATATTCGGCCCAAGGGTTTCAGCATTATCACGCAGGATCACAATCCAGGCATAATAGTTATCGTACTGCTTCTTGGCAATAGACCATAATGTATCATTCGGTTTGACTGTATAGTTATAGAAATCGTATTCCAGATCATTGGCAACGTCTTTCGGCTTCTTCAGAAGAAATTCATGAAAGGGATAGATGATATTGGGATTATCTCCGATTTTCCGGCGGTTCCATTTATAGATCATCCGCCACATTCCGATATTGCCATACTCATTTTTAGCAATCAATGACAGATAATCTCCCGGCTTCACCATATAGAAAATATCAACACTGTCCGATTCACTGATCAGTTCCAGAACCTCTTCCAGCTTTCCTTCCCGCTCTTCCAGCGTTTCCGCCTCGGAGATTGAGGTCTCGGCCGGTGCCGGTGTATCTTCAAGCGTGGGTTCGGGTTCCCGAATCTCTTCCCTTTGAATTTCAGGTTGCGGCTCAGCTTCCTCCCGAACCTGCTGGACCGGGGTTGGTTGTTCTGCTGCCGGTTCTTCTTCAACAACCTCTTTTGAGCAACCGGAAACAATAAGTGCAAGCATTAAAAATCCGATTAAAAAATAATGTCCTAATAAATTCTTTCTCATCGTACAATTACTCCTTTTAAAAACCCGCATAGTATGCACAAAATTTCAGTGATTTTCAAGTAATCCTTTTAACAATCTGATAATCCTAAATACCACGTATTAAACATTCACCACGGATTATTTGTTCCAAGTCACATTTTAAACATTTTTCACTAAAATCAGCACTTAAATATCGCTTAGAACACATAAAACTATTGATTTTTACTCAATATTATATCATATTGAGTGGAATTCATGTGCACGATCAACGTCAAATAAATCCTCTGTTATTCTTTATTCCGGAGGGGAGAAATATATGTCAAAGGAAGAAACATCAGAAATTTTAGTTTCGTTCTGGGGAGTCAGAGGCTCGATACCGACCTCTCCGGAACCTTCTGAGTACGACGATAAACTTTACAATATCTTAAAAAATTGCAGCAGTGAAAATCTGCAAAACGATAAGAGCATCAAGCAGTATATCACCGGGCTGCCGGCTGAAATGAAGCAGTTCGTCGGATTTAATACCTCCTGTGTTTATGTTTCCATTGAGGGTAAACACATTATTTTCGATGCCGGTTCCGGAATTCGCCGTCTTGGAAACATGCTGATGAAACGTGAATTCGGCAGCGGTGACGGAGAAGCCCATATTTTCCTGAGTCATACTCACTGGGATCACATTATGGGATTTCCCTTCTTCGCCCCCTCTTACCATTCGGGAAATAACATTACCATATACGGTGTACACAACGGATTGGAGCAGCGTATTAGCAATCAGCAGGAAGATGAATATTATCCCATTTCCCTGTCAGCCATGGGGGCCGTTATCGATTTTTTCCAGCTGCGTAAAGAAGAAGCCTATGATCTGGATGGAATCTGGATAACAAATAAAATGTTAAATCACCCCGGCGGTTCCTTCGGCTATCGCATCGATTATCAAAACAAATCCATCGTGTATGCCACAGATTCGGAATATAAACACATTGGCCCCGACCGATATGCAACATTTGTCGATTTTTTTAAAAATGCCGATATTCTTATTTTCGATGCCCAATTTACAATCGAAGAGAGTCTCGAAAAGGAAAACTGGGGACACAGCACATCGCTGCAGGGCGTTGATTTTGCCGCAGAAGCAAATGTCAAACATCTGCTTTTTTTTCATCACGATCCTTCCTATTCCGATCAAAAGATACAAACAATTCTACAAGAGGCCAGTGACTATCGGAAAACCAAATACCCCGATAAACAGATCAGATTATCCATTGCCCGGGAAGGGTTGGAACTAAAACTATAACTATCACAGATAACGGCAAAACATTGTTTTCTTGTTTTTCGAGGGAGAATTTTCTAATTTCCTATTGGTTTTTTTAAACATTTAAACAGTTTGAGCAGTATGATTTCACAATACACACATTCTTTAATTTTATGGACTTATCACTTCGGTTTTAAGTAGTAAATCCAGATATCCTAATATCCTATAGAATACTGTCGATTTTAACTTAATAAAAGAGGTGATAATATGAATAAAAAGAACGTTATAATTATTGGTGCTGCAGGAAGGGATTTTCATAATTTCAATACCTATTTTCGGGATAATGAACAGTTTAACGTCGTTGCATTTACGGCCGCTCAGATACCGGACATCGACGACCGTAAATATCCGGCTGAACTGGCCGGGAAATTATACCCCGATGGTATTCCCATTGTCGCCGAAAAGGAACTCGATGAACTGATTAAAAAATATCAGGTCAGCGATTGCATTTTTTCCTACAGCGATGTTGCATACCGGAAAGTTATGAGTGTAAGCGCTCAGGTCAATGCCGCCGGTGCAAATTTTATGCTTCTGGGCCCCGGTCAGACAATGATTAAAAGCACAAAGCCGGTCATTGCCGTTTGTGCGACCCGGACCGGGTGCGGAAAAAGCCAGACCTCACGGAAAGTCATCGAACTTCTGATGGAAAAGGGCCTGAAAGTCGTCGCTGTTCGTCATCCCATGCCCTATGGTAATCTGATTGAGCAGAAAGTGCAACGTTTTGCAACCATTGAGGACTTGAAAAAACACAAGTGCACAATCGAAGAGATGGAAGAATATGAACCCCATGTCGCCCGGGGTAATGTCATTTATGCCGGCGTAGATTACGAAGCCATTATAAGAGCAGCCGAAAAGGACCCGAATGGCTGTGACGTTATCCTGTGGGATGGCGGAAACAATGATTTTTCTTTCTATAAACCCGATTTAACAATTACGGTTGCCGATCCTCACCGAGCAGGTAATGAACTCAGTTACTACCCTGGTGAAGTCAATCTGCGCATGGCAGATGTGGTCGTCATCAATAAAATCGATACCGCTACCCCGGAAGGTGTTCAAACGGTCCGGGAAAACATCCAAAAAGTCAATCCCCGGGCTATTGTCATTGATGGCGCATCGCCGATTAAAGTCGATAATCCCGACATTATCAACGGAAAACGTGTTCTGGTTGTCGAAGACGGTCCGACATTGACCCACGGAGAGATGAAAATCGGCGCCGGTACTGTCGCCGCCCAGAAATACGGCGCAGCCGAATGTATCGATCCACGCCCCTACACGGTGGGCAAATTGTCTGAAACCTTTAACATCTATCCCAATATCGGAAAACTACTGCCGGCTATGGGATACGGAGAACAACAGGTCAAGGACCTGGAAGCCACCATCGAAAATGCCGATTGTGATTCAGTGATTATTGGGACACCAATAGACCTGAATCGGATCATCAAAATCAACAAACCAAATACAAGAGTCTATTACGATTTGCAGGAAATCGGACGCCCCAATTTACAGGATATCCTTAAGGATTTTTTAAAAAGTCATCAGTTACACAAGTAGGAGGCGTCTGATTTATGGCAAAATATAAAACTGCTGTTATCGCCCTGGGGGGAAATGCCATCTCCCCCAAAGGCGAACAGGATACCATCGCAAATCAATTCCGCAATACCCGTAAAAGTTGCATTGCCATCATGAATTTCATCCAGCAGAATTATCATCTGGCGATTACCCATGGCAATGGCCCACAGGTCGGCAATGCCCTCCTGAGGGTGGAGATGGCCAGTGATATCGCTCCCCGCTTACCTTTAGGTATCTGCGATGCGGATACCGAGGGCGGTATGGGTTACATGATCGAGCAATCTCTACAAAATTCCCTTATTAAAGCAGGGATCGACCGCGATGTTGTCACTCTGATAACCCAGGTGATAGTCGATGCTAAGGACCCCTCGATTGCTAATCCCAGTAAATACATTGGCGGGTGGTACACAAAGGAAGAAATCATACCCCTGGCAAAAAAATTTAACTGGCATGTAAAAGAGGTTCCCGGCAAAGGCTGGCGAAGGGTTGTACCTTCTCCCATCCCCAAAAAAATCATCAACCGCAAAGCAATCAAACATCTCGTTGATCTTGGAATCATCGTTATTGCCGCCGGAGGTGGTGGTATTCCCGTTTACATCATGGAAAGCGGTTTGTACGAGGGTTTTGATGCCGTCATAGACAAAGACCGGGCTTCAGCCGTTCTGGCCAACGATATTGGCGCTCAGGAACTATTCATTTTGACAGATGTAGATCAAATCGCCATCAACTTCGGAAAAAATAATCAGGAATTTATTGACAAAATCCATCTGCGAGATATAAAAAACTTACTGAAAGAGGGTCACTTTCCACCCGGCAGCATGGGACCAAAGGTCCAGGCAGCGATTAATTTTCTGGAAAACGGTGGAGAGTCTGTAACAATAACATCGCTTCAAACTGCCCAGATCGGTTTGGAAAAGGGCAAATATACCCGTATAATACCCTAACGGAAGATTTTATGAATGATACAACCCTGGCAATTCTCAAACCCGACTGCCTGAGTCGAAATCTGACCGGCAAGGTTATTGATTTCATTCTTAAGAACGGTTTTAAAATTATTGCAATGAAAATGGTACACATGTCCGCGACCGACGCAAAGAGATTCTATGCTGTCCATAAGGGAAAACCATTTACGATGAATTAACCCGGTACATGAGTTCCGGCCCATGCATACCGATGGTCCTCAAAAAAGAAAACGCCGTTGCGGAATTCAGGAAAATTCTCGGTAAAACGGATCCCAATAAAGCCCGGGATAATACTTTGCGTAAACTTTATGCAAAAAGCACCCAGCAGAACACTGTTCACGGATCAGATTCCGATGAAAATGCTCAGAAAGAAATTGCATTTTTCTTTCCCTTGATGGAAATTAAATTATGTCAATGATCCGTAAAGGAGTTTTATAATGAAAAAAATGGTTCGCATTTTTGCAGTTGTGTTACTAATTTTTATCGCCTGCGACAAATCCGAGCCGATTCCCGGTTTTGTAGGTAAACCGG
>QNCV01000121.1 GCA_003645845.1 Fidelibacterota bacterium
TTTCGGTATTTCGATCCGTTCTGCGGTTTAGTCTTGTTCTGCGCGGGTCCGCCATATTTTCCCTTTCAACTTTTTAAAAGTATAGGTTAAACGTCCAATAGAGTCAAGCCTTTTTATCTTACTCTTTCGAAATTCAATCACCGTTTTCGGACGGAGTTTTTCAACAACAAAAGGAGCCGCCTCGTAACCGAGAACGCCCCCCGCAATCATCCCCGCAAAAGGCAATATACCGGTCTGTTTCGCAGGAATGTTAAACACAAAATTGATCACCTGACCGGCTCCAAAACCGATTGCCACGCCGCTACCGATGGTTATCCATTGCAGAATACGCATTTGCTTGGTATTATCCCAGTATTTCAGCGTCCGGATCGATCTGATTGCGATATCGTAGAACTGATCATTATCCAGAATCCGGATCATCCGGTCGTAGTATTTCAGAAAAAGTCCCTGATACACCTGTTTATTATTCAAAATGATCAGGCAATAGTGATTGCGATTCAACTGCCGCAGAAGGTCTTCGGCGAAAAGCGGTTTGTATTTATGTTGAATGAATTCGATCTCCGCCTGATCCGGTGAGTCTTTTTTACTGATTTCTTCACCTAAAAGATAAAATTCGTACAGACTGTAATATCGTTGATAGTAAACCGGACCATCGGCATCCCAGGATTCAATATATGCCATTACCGAATCGTTGGGCAACAGATAAAACTGAGCGCTTTTAAAATTATTGATATCAGTAAAGAGGCGGTAATGGACCTTTTCAATAACGTCAATTTCTGCACCCACATTATCACTCAGAACCAGCACCTCACCGGCATTCAGAACGATGCTTTCTACCACCAGGGAAAATACTACCAATCGAAGAAGAGCCATTTGTTTAAAAAGCCCCGCATTGTACGGGGCTTTTATCTGTATCATTTCATCACTTTCCAACGCATAGAATCCTAGAAGCTGAATCCGGTTTCTATAGTTGTAATGGAAATCGATTCCTTTTTGGGATCAATAACGCCGTTTCCATCATAATCACGGTAGGATTTCTGAAAAACGTAATAGATAATCGCGCCGCCGCCCAGTTCAAAGCCAACCTTATAACCGAGAATGGTATTTTCAGACGGTTTATCAAAAAGGAACGGATTCTCATCATTATTACGCTGATAAAAAGCGGTTGCGTCGGCCAGTTTCGGAATCTTGCCTTTTGGGATCGAAGCGGTTGCCATGAAGCTCTTGATTTCCGTTCCGGAAGTAAACATGTGCTGATAGTAGGCGCCAAGAATGGCATAATTCAGAATGTTTACATCAAAGGCTCCGTAGACACCCTGCATGGACGCCTGCATCAGTTTCATCTGTTGCTTTGTATAGATTTCCCTGTTGCGAATCTGAACCCGTTCGTAATCATAGGCTCTGTCCCAGAAACCAAACAGGAAATTCTTACCGGCATAGCGGTATTCCAATGACAGATTGGCAATTTTAAACAAATTCATCCTAACACCCGGAACCGCAAATCCGAACCCCGGAGTAAACGGAACCCGACTGTAAGTATTGCCATTGCTAACCAATGCCGAATCCTCAACCGGAATAAAAGATGCCGCCTGTCCGTAGACATCCACTTTCAGAAACTTGCTGTTGAGAACCGGCATCCCGGCATCTATAGATACGGCGCCATTCATAATTCTGTCATAATCGGATAATGTCGTATTAAGATTATCAATTAAATCATCAGACGGTAAATCAACACCATTATCTCTAAGCAATTGACGATCCGGTTCGGAAATTGACTGTAATTCCTTTAGTGACTTATTATCGTCTCTATCGGGAAAAATATCCAGCGCATCCGGAACATCGTCATCATCTGAATCCTTCAGACCTTTATAGGGATACACGTCAGCGACGACCGTTCCGCCAATTCGCAACGGCAGGTTTTTCAACGGCTTATAAGTTACCCGCCCCGCCATGAGTCCCGGACCTGTAATCTCTTTTGCATTTGCTATAAAGGCTTCCCAGCCCAGTTTATTCATTTGCATTCCGGTATGGATTCCGACTTTCCTTACCTGGGGATACTCTGTGGTATTGGAATATCCGTTCATTAGGATTCCATAACCCATGGTCACATTATCCATGGCACCCAGTTTGGCAAAGAACGGATCACCCGGTTGTGCCCAGCGGATATAGTAGAATTTGTCAATATAATCGGAAAATTCATCCCACTCGTCTTTGCGGATATTGCCCTGTTCATCCATGTAGATTGCAACATCAAGTGCAATCGCCAGTTTTCCGAATTTGAGCTCAGGACGCAGAGCGATTTGGTTGTAAATTTTATTATCGATGGTCACCGAACCAAGCCCCAATCCCATTGCAAATGGCTTACCTGAACCACCGCTTTCCGCCTGCGGTTCAACCGCTTGCTCAGGCATTTCGGTTGGAGCAGGAATAGCGGCCACTTCTTCGGACGGTGTCGTTTCCGGTTCATATACCTGTTCCTCTTCCGGCTGAACCTGGGGTTGCTGTTGAGGCGGCGGGGCTTCGTCGGGATCAACCGGTATTTCGGATTCGTCAACAGGCATATTGACGATTTGTCCCTGAGGAGTCGAAATAACCATCTGACCGGGCGTCATCATGGATTCGATCCCGGTAATCAGATTCATAACGCTGACACTCCCCTCAACTCCGTAAAACCGGTCACCATATTCGGAAGATGTAACAGTCCAGAATTTTGTTCCTTTTACCGACGCAACGGACGTTGGCGTCTCCACCCTGAATGAACCTCTCACACCGGGCGTAACGCTGGCCAGTACGCGTCCTTCATTGACTTTAACAGTTTTAACACTGTACTCTTCGCGAATGGTGACTTCGGAATTTTTCCGAATTTTCACCAGGCTTTTATCACTTGTAAAAATAACGGCGACAAACCCGTCGTCAGACGTCATTATGGCATCTCCAACATGCAAGCCCATCCCCATTTCAGCAGCAACATTATATTCGCTTTCTCCACTCGGTTTGACATAAACCGCGCCGGTGGATTTCAGGATAGTTGCAAAATAGTTCTGAGCCAGAACCGCTCCGTTGATCAGTACCACAATGCACAAAATACTTGTCCACTTTTTCATTTCAGCACCTCTAATTACGATTTAATTATTTTTGATATCACACCCAGAATAACTTTGGAATCTATCAGTTCAATGATACTGAATTCCATTTTCGCTTCGATTTTACTACCATTGGAAGAAATCAGATTCACAACAAAGGATCGTACAAGTCCGACATCAATCTGCTGGATTAGTTTTTTAAAGGGTGTACTGATTGTCGGTTTAACTAATTTGGTAATTTTCTGACCGATAACTTCCTGCCGAGAATATTTCAGGAGTATGCACAAGCCCCGTGAACAACCTAAAATCTTTCCGTCTCTCAGAAAAAGGATTGTGTTATTCGTTGAAGATTCAATTTCCCGGGTCAACCTGTCGCGGCTGTCACGAACATCCTGGTACATCTTTACCAGTTTGTCGTTAAAATTCTTTAAGCGGTGGTATTTTTGCTCAAATTCCTGCAGTTCCTTCTTCTGGCCGGCAGAGATGCTGCTGATCAGAAGATCGTTACTATCCTCGACATAGTTTTTAAGGGAGAACCCCAGTCCCTCGATGGCCTCAACCAATAAAGAGTGCTTGCTAGCTTCATAGGGCAGAATCTGCATCCCCAGTGAGCGATGGTTATCGGCATACTTTGAACTCCAGATATCCAGTATGCTCTTCAGCTTTGAACTGTTTTGATTTTTCAAATCCGGTCCTGCAACAACAATGTATTCGGGAATTATTGGGAATTCCCCAAAAATCTTCAATCTTTTTCGTTCTTTTCCCGGAATTAAATTATACTCAAAACTGTTTGTCACAGCAACCATCGCTTTTTTGTCGATAACATTGAACAGGTTCAGAGGCTCCATTTTGGTCGCATAATTCTTCAATTGGCGGGCATGCACAACTCTGCATTTCTGCAACATGAAAAGAACCACCGGGTTAATCACCAGCCAATCGTCGCATTCGGGAAAAAACACCGTCTGATTTTCAATATCGGCAAGGCGGGTAATCTTTGCATCTCTATGAGAAACAACCAATCCTTTTAAACCGGCATTTGCAATTTTAAAGAGAGGTGTAAATTCGTAAAAGGTTTCCAGGTAAATTGCTTCATAATTACCGACAATGGAAATAGCCGAAGACTCTTTTGCTATCTGCGTAATTACCGGCAAATCATTGGTCAGTCGTTCATATTCCACTGTCAGCCCCTGGAATTTCTTCATCATTCCGCCTAAATCCTCAAATAGTTTGGTGACATCCTTTGATATTTTTTGATTCGGTACAAAACACTTAACTACACTCACGGAAAACGTCCTCACTCACTATTGAAGATTCTTGATATTGACAATTAAACTCTGTTCGAGACGGTCCAGATCAATGGGTTTTGGAATAAAATCAACCGCTCCCAGACTCATTGCATCTTCGGCGACTTTCTTATCTCTGACACCGGTAACGATAATAACAGGGACAAATATGTTCATCTGCCTCATTTGTTCCAGAACTTCTATACCATTCATTTCCGGCATAATCAGATCCAGGAGTACGGCATCAAAGGGCTCTGTTTGCAGGTATTTCAGTGCATCAATCCCGGAATAGCAAATCACCGTTTCAAATCCTTTGTAATCCAGATATTCCGCCAGAAACTGGCAAACATTCGGTTCATCATCGACAATTAATATTTTATTTTTCGTCATTAATGATTAAGATCCTCCAATTAAACTCATTTTTCAACTAATTGGACAATTTCGTCTTCCGTCATCATATCAATGGATACCTGGGATATCTTTGCCACAGTCCTGATGGGTAGAGTCAGTTCGTAATCGATTTCCTGAACACCTTTCACCAGATATATCGTCATTGTCCACGGACCGGCAGCAATATTAAACATCGGATTAAAATGCTTAATCTGATCAATAGTCCCCGGAGCGTCGATTATTCGACTGACTGCATTGCCATTTTCATCTTTTAGAGAAACAACCGGGAAATAGCGATACTGCCCATAGGCAACACGCTTGATAAAATCCGATGTAAACAAATAATCGTTACCGGAGAAGGAGTACTCAATATAGGTTTCTCCCTCTTTTTTCCCTTTTATTTTCAGGGTCTCAATCATTTCCCTGACAATCTCCATTTTTATCCGATAATCGATTCGGAAGGAAAGCAAAACACTTTGAGAATTCATCGGCAGACGCTGAATGGTTGGCTCCCCGATATTAATTTCATAAGGATCATTCAGGATAAAATTCATAGTCTGCTCGAAACTATGAGTTTCCCGGACAAAATCCCGCACCCTGTCAGTAAAGGCATCCTGTGAAAATTGGTTTTGACTGAAGGGCTCCGGTTCACGGTATTGTTCCGGTTTCTCCTGAAAATCAGCAAGCAGTTTATCAAGGGCCGAACCGATGTCTTTGGTAGCCACAGTCATTTCGCGGATATCCTCAAGATTTTTGTCTTTGCCAACATCAAAGACCTCTTGTTCGGGAGTTTTCTCTTCTCCGGCGTTCGTTTTAATCGATTCTTTCACACGGGGATCGACGATTTCATCCAGGGCTTTATTGACGGTCATGATCAATTGCTCGAGGTCGGAGGATTTTTCATGGACCTGTTTCTTTGCCAGCGTTTCCCAGGTTTTCAAATCCGTCAGTTGCAAATCAACGATAAATTCACCCTTATCCCGGTGATAGGCGCCGGAAACAACATAATTTCTGGCATTCTGATAGGCGGGATTCCGCTTGATAACAGACAGAGTCTCATCCAGCTTTTCCGAGCGATAGGCTCGTACATAATCATTATCAGCATAATGATCGACAATAAAATCCACAAAACCCTCTTTCAGCCATTTTATTTCCGAGTCGGAATGGAGATTATCAAAGGACATCACCCAAAGATTGATGTCTGCTCTGACCGCTGTGACCATTATCATCGAAACGAAAAGAAAAAAACGGAGAAAGTCTTTCACTCGAATCACAATTTACCTACCACGGTTATTCATCATGCTGTTGTTTTACTATTCCTTTGAGTACATTTATGCTGTTTTTTTCTTATTGGTTAAGTTCATATAAATTTCCCTCTAAATCAAGCATTTTTCGGCTGAACGGCTCTCTTAGTGATTAATCTCATATTATTTTCCATAGGATTTACATGCTTTCTGATTTAATTTTTAGTGGATTTTATTAAATTTGGATGCGCTTATTCGGAAAGGAAATATTAATGAACTCTGACACCGACAACAGGCAATCATCAACTGAATCGAAACCCCTGAATTTCATTCATCAGATTATCGAGGAAGATAATACCACCGGTAAATTTAATAAGCGGGTTCACACGCGCTTTCCCCCGGAGCCCAACGGGTATCTGCATATCGGGCATGCGAAATCAATCTTCCTTAATTACGGAACGGCGGTAAAATATAATGGTAAATTCAACCTTCGTTTCGACGATACCAATCCCATCAAAGAGGAAGATGAGTATGTCCGGTCGATCATTGAGGATGTAAAATGGCTGGGAGCAGATTTCGAAGACCGTCTGTTCTACGGCTCCGATTATTTCCAGCAAATGTATGACTATGCAGTCGAACTGATTAAAAAAGGTAAAGCCTACGTTTGTGATCTGACGGCTGAAGAAATCCGCAATACCCGTGGAACTCTGACCGAACCGGGTACGGAAAGTCCCTACCGCAATCGCAGTATTGAAGAAAATCTCGATCTTTTTACACGCATGAAAGCCGGTGAATTTCCAGACGGATCACGAACTCTGCGGGCAAAAATCGACATGGCTTCGCCAAATCTGAATATGCGTGATCCGGTAATGTACCGGATTTTACACGCCTCTCACCACCGCACCGGTGATAAATGGTGCATCTACCCCATGTATGACTGGGCTCATGGTCTGGAGGATTCCATTGAAGGTATTACCCATTCCCTCTGCACCCTTGAATTCGAAGATCACCGCCCGCTTTATGATTGGTTCCTGAATGAACTGGGTATTTATCATCCTCAGCAAATTGAGTTTGCACGGCTAAATTTGACGTACACGGTTATGAGTAAGCGCCGTTTGCTGGAATTAGTGCAGAAAAAGATTGTCAATGGCTGGGATGATCCGCGAATGCCCACCATTTCCGGTATGCGGCGTCGCGGCTATACGCCGGAATCCATCCGAAATTTCGCCGAGCGGATCGGCGTTGCTAAAAGAGACAGTACTGTGGACGTTGCCCTGCTTGAATTCAGTATCCGTGAACATCTTAACAAAATCGCACCCCGCTATATGGGCGTCCTGAATCCTGTAAAAGTTATCATCGACAATTATCCCGAAGACCGGGAAGAATTTCTCGACGCTATTAACAATCCTGAAGATGAATCAGCCGGCATCCGGAAAGTGCCATTCTCCAGGGAATTATATATCGAAGCAAACGATTTTATGGAAGAACCGGTCAGGAAATTTCACCGTCTGGCGCCTGGTCGTGAAGTTCGTTTACGCTATGCCTACTTTATCACCTGCACCGACGTCGTCAAA
>QNCV01000122.1 GCA_003645845.1 Fidelibacterota bacterium
AGCAGCCGTACTGCGGACAATCGCCAGGCTGGCCCGCAGGAATCCCGCTATGGCAAAACTTACCGAAAATCAGATCTTCAAGGAGCTGGCCGAACGGGAAAAACTCAGTTCCACCGGCTTCGGAAACGGCATCGGTATTCCCCATGCCGCATTTGAAGGGCTGGAAGAATTCGTCGTTGGCATGCTGATCGTCCCGGAGGGATTTGATTTCGGCTCATTGGATGGGAAAGCTACCCGACTACTTATCTTTATCATGGTCCCGGCTGCTCAGCGCGACCTGCATATCCGGATTCTTTCAAAAATATCAAATGTACTGAAGGACCCGGACAGTGTGGCGGAAATTCTTTCTGCCGGCAATTCTGAAGCCGCCCGGGAAAGTTTCTTGAGGCATACTGTCGTTGATACTTTTTCCGGAGCTCGTAAAAATCAAAATCTTTTCCATGTTTTTGTTCAAAATCAGGAGCGTTTTGAAGACGTTCTGAATGTTTTTACTGAAATTGAAGACTGTGCTATTACAGTCATCGAAAGCAACAATGCCCGTTCCTACCTTTATACATTGCCGCTGTTCGCAAGTTTCTGGCAACCGGAGGAGAAAGGTTTTTGCCGGATAATTTTGGCCTCTGTGCGGGAATCTTTATCCAACGAAGTTATCCGTAAAATCAACCTGATTATTGAGGAAGCCAAAGAAACAAGCGGTATCTTTTTAATAGTTCAGGAAATTTTTTATAGCAACGGTATGCTGAATCTGTAAAGGAGTTTGAATGACAACCGCTGAAATACCGATTTTACTGCTGATCGGAGCAACAATAATTTTCGGCTTTTACTTCGGCAGAAACATGAAGTATTTAAAATTGCCGTCTATCATCGGCTATATGTTGCTGGGGGTCCTCCTTGGACCGTCGTTGCTGAATATTTTTAACGATCAGATACAGCAGGACCTTTCCTTTATTACTGAAATTGCGCTGGGATTTGTAGCTCTCAGCATCGGCTTGGAGTTAAAAATCAGTACCCTGAGAAGGTTGGGCAAAGGTATCGTTTATATCATTCTGATGGAATCGTTCATGGCATTTCTGCTTGTTTTTATCTTTGTGTTGTTATTCACGAAAAATTTGCCAACCGCCCTGATTTTTGCCTCTGTTGCCCCGGCGTCGGCACCCGCCGGGACAGTCGCCGTGATTCAGGAGTATCGCGCCAAGGGTAATCTTACCAAAGCGCTTTATGCCGTCGTTGGATTTGATGATGGTGTCGGCATTGTGATTTTTGGTTTTGGTGCCGCTATTGCCCGATTCCTGCTGATGCAGCAGACCAGCGCAGCTGATACCAGCATAGCTCTGGCAATGCTGACACCTTTTAAAGAGGTGATTTTCAGTTTGCTCATAGGTTCGGTTATTGCCATAGCGTTTTCGCTATTGGCCCGCAGAATAAAAAACCCTAACGATGTAATAGGTCTGATCTTCGGCTTCGTTCTTGCATCAATCGGCATATGTAGCCTACTGCATTTATCTCTGATTCTGACAAATATGGTTATCGGTATGATTATCGTCAATACCCAGACTCACGGTTTCGTTCAGAAAATAGATACTCGTTTGCCAACTTTTATGCCAATTCTTTTTATCTTATTTTTTACCCTGGCCGGAACCAATCTCCACATCAACGAACTTCCCAGCCTCGGTCTGTTGGGCATTATCTATGTTATTGCCCGGACAGCAGGGTTGATTTGGGGGTCAAAAATCGGCGCTCGTATTGGTAAATCGGAAGAAAAAATCCGGAAATACCTGGGACTCGGCATTCTCAGTCAGGCCGGTGTCGCAATCGGACTGTCCCTGATTGTAAAGCATGAATTTCAGGGTCTGGGTAAAATCGTCGAGATTGTTAACGGTGCGGCTATTACCATGGGTGACAGGATCGGCATGACTGTTATTACAACAATTACTGTTACCTGCATCTTTTTTGAAATTATAGGCCCGATCCTGACAAAATATGCACTTGAAAAGGCCGGCGAAATTGATACGGGTCAACACTAATCATCATAGGCTGAAATTTACTTTATTCTCAAGCGGAATTATCGTAAACTTTCAGATGTTTCCTGATTAACAAGAAGTAATCAACAATGTTTAAAGCCGATTAGCCGACAAAAAAAATGAGTGAATAAAAATAAAAATGGGTAAAATGTATTTATGCTAAAAAGAACTGTTACATGCGGTGAGTTAACAGCAGAAGACACCGGTAAAAAAATTGTCTTAAACGGTTGGGTTAACAAACGGCGAGATTTGGGGGGACTGATCTTTTTTGATTTGCGGGACCGCTATGGATTAACCCAGGTTGTCTGCGATCCGGAAAAGGGCAAATCCCTGATGAACATTGCCCACAAGCTGAGCGCTGAAGATGTCGTGGCGGTGAGAGGATATGTCCGACTGCGTCCGGACGATGCGATCAATAACGATATGCCCACCGGTAAAATCGAAGTGTTGGCGGAAGAGATTGAAATCCTGAATCCTGCCGCAACGCTGCCTTTTCTGGTTACAGACCGGGAAACGGGGCTCGAAGACCTGCGCTTGAAATACCGTTACCTTGAATTAAGGACTGCAGAGATACAGAAATGTCTGGCCATACGTCATCACGCGGCTCAAAGTGTCCGTAGCTTTTATTCGAAAAACGGTTTTTTCGAAATAGAAACCCCGATGCTGATGAAAAGCACCCCGGAGGGCGCCCGGGATTACCTGGTTCCGAGCCGGATTTACAAGGGACGGTTTTATGCTCTGCCCCAATCACCGCAAACCTATAAGCAGCTGCTTATGATCGGCGGGTTTGATCGCTATTTCCAAATCGTTAAATGTTTCCGCGACGAAGACCTGCGTGCCGACCGCCAGCCGGAATTTACCCAGATCGATGTTGAAATGTCCTTTATCGATGAAGACGATATCATGGAAAACACCGAAACAATGCTCTGCCGGGTGTTTCAGGATGTGATAAATGTCGAATTACCAAGACCCTTTCCCCGGATGGAGTATTCTGACGCTATGCGGCGTTTCGGATCGGATAAACCGGATATTCGATTCGGTGTGGAAATTCATACACTAAATACATTTTTACAAAACTGCGGCTTCCGGGTCTTCCAATCCGTTATTGATAGCGGTGGGAGTGTTGCGGCCATCTGTGTCCCCGGCGGCGCCGGTTTCAGCCGTAAAATCATCGATGAACTTACCGAGCAAATCAAGGGATGGGGTGCCAAAGGGCTCGCTTTCGTAAAAATTACGGAGAATGGTCTTGAAAGCGGTGTTTCAAAGTTTTTGAATTCCGTTGAAAAGGAGATTGTTCAAACTGTTGGCGGCAAGCCCGGCGATATTATACTCTTTGTGGCGGACGAATCCAGGGTGACATATCCGGCGCTTGGGCGGCTGCGGCTGACCGTCGCCAAACGTCTCGATCTGATTCCGAAGCGGCAGTTCAAACCGCTCTGGGTGACCCGATTTCCCTTGTTGGAATATGACGAAGAAGAAAAACGCTATGTTGCCATGCATCACCCGTTTACATCGGCAATTCCGGAAGACCGCGCCAAATTAAAAACCGATCCGGGCGCTGTTATCGCCCGCGCCTATGATATCGTCATTAACGGAAACGAGATTGGTGGCGGTAGTATCCGGAATCACACACCGGAAATGCAGCAGGAGATGTTCGATGTGCTGGGTATCAGCAGAGAAGAGGCGCGTGCAAAATTTGGTTTTCTCTTGGATGCGCTCACTTTCGGAGCGCCGCCTCACGGTGGTATCGCTCTGGGGTTTGATCGTTTGGTGATGCTTCTGGCGGGAACCGAAAACATCCGCGACGTGATTGCCTTTCCAAAGACCACAAGCGCAGCCTCACTGATGGACGGCAGTCCGACTCCGGTTAGCGGCGATCAACTGAAAGAGCTGGGAATTAAAATAGTTTGATTTCGCTATAGGATTGCGGCTCGGGAAGTTATCAATGAACCGACCGACATGCTTTTGATATAAGAAAAATACAAATCTTATGAATTGAGGAGAATATTTTGAAAATTGTTGTACCCATCAAACAGGTTCCGGAAACCAATAATGTCAAGATGGATCCTGTCACCGGCACGATGGTTCGAGACGGTGTGGAACCAATTATCAACCCGCTGGATTTATATGCAATTGAAGAGGGAGTTCTGCTGAAAGAACGCATCGGAGGAGAAGTCAGAGCTCTTTCGATGGGCCCCAAAAAGGCGATCCTGGCTATCAAAGAGGCGATTGCCATGGGTTGTGATGACGGTATTTTGCTCAGCGACAGAGCCTTTGCAGGCGCCGACACCTGGGCCACTTCTTACGTTTTGAGTCAGGCAATAAAAAAAATCGGGGACTATGACCTGATTATCTGCGGCGAGCGCGCGACCGACGGCGACACCGGACAGGTAGGTCCCGGAATTGCAACATGGTTGGATATTCCTTTTGCAACTTATATAAATAAAATCGTCGAAATTCGGGAAAATTCCCTAGTGGTCGAAAGAATGGTTGAAGACGGCTATGAAATCCTTGAAATTGAAACACCGTGTCTTCTGACCGTGGTTAAAGAAATTAACTACCCGCGGTTACCTTCCCTGAGAAGGAAACAGCTGGCACGCCAGATCGAAATTCCGGTCTGGGGGCCGGCGGATATCGAAGCCGACACAAAAAATCTTGGTCTGAAAGGCTCGCCTACACGAGTTGTTAAAATTTCCACACCCCAGGTAACCCGGAACGGTAAATTGCTTACGCCTAAAAACGAAAATGAAATTGAAGCGGCCGTCGACCAATTAATTGAATTTCTGCAAGGGAAAGAAATTATCTAAGGAGAATTGATATGTCCTATAAAGGAGTCTGGATATTGGGGGAACAGGAAGCCGGAAATATTAAATCGGTTTCCTACGAATTACTTAAGAGAGGACGGGAGCTTGCAGATAAGCTCGGCGTCGAGCTTACGGCCGTTATGCTCGGTAAAAAAATGGCTCGTGAGAGGCTTCAGGAATTAGTATATCGGGGCGCGGATAAGGTGATTGTCGTCGAAGACCCGGCTCTGGAATATTTTTTACCGGATCCCTATGTCAATGCCATGGAGATTCTCATCAACCGACACAGACCTGAAATTCTGATAGCAAGCGCGACCAGTACCGGGCGCACTGTAGCGCCGGCGCTGGCGATCAGGTGTAATACGGGGCTAACGGCCGACTGCACCGGACTGGACATTGATGCCGAAAATGGTAATCTCATTCAAACCCGGCCTGCTATCGGGGGAAACATTCTGGCAACAATCAGAACACCGAATCACCGTCCCCAAATGGCAACCGTTCGTCCCCATTCCAATAAACCACTCGATCCGGACCGGCACCGAACCGGCCGTATTATCAATGAATCCGTTGACCCCGCCCTTTTAAAAAGTCGTACCAAACGTCTTGAATTCAAAAAAAACGAGGATGCCGGCTCCAATATTCAGGATGCTGAAATTGTCATCGCTGGTGGCAAGGGATTTAAAAAAGAGGAAAATTTCAGGATTCTTCATGAAGTGGCGGCGCTCCTTGGAGGCGCAGTCGGCGCCACCCGAGATGCCGTCGATCTCGGTTGGGCCACTTATCCCCATCAGGTCGGATTAAGCGGCAAGACTATAAGCCCGAAATTGTATATGGGCATCGGCATTTCCGGCTCGGTTCAGCATCTTGCCGGAATAAAAACCTCCGAAAACATCATAGCCGTGAATAATGACCCGGAGGCCCAGATTTTCCGTGTAGCGGATTTTGGAATTGTCGGTGATCTGTTTGAAGTGCTGCCGCTGATAAAGCAAAAACTGCAAGCCATTAAGAAACAATAAGTCGAAAAGGAGACCCGAGGTGTCAACAAAGTCTTACAATAAAATCACTCCGGAGATTATTACCGAACTGAAAAATATTCTGGGCGGTCGATTCGTCATTTACAATGATCAGGAAAAGTTGGAACCCTATTCCCACGACGAGGTCGCCGAACGGGCGTATGCTCATATGCCAGACGTTGTTGTAAAGCCCCGCACGGCCAATGAGATTGCAGCGATAATGAAACTGGCTAACCGTGAAAATATTCCGGTCACTCCGCGGGGTGCAGGCAGTGGTCTTTCAGGCGGCGCGGTTCCGCTTCACGGCGGTATTCTGATGTCCTTTGAGCGTATGAATGAAATCCTTGAAATTGACACGGAAAACATGATCGCAACAGTAGAGCCCGGAGTGATTACCAACGATCTTAACAATAAATTAAAAGATGTCGGACTCTGGTTCGCCGGTTATCCCATGAGTCTCGAAAGCTGTTTCATAGGTGGCAATGTTGCCGAGAATGCGGGCGGCGGCAAGGCTGTGAAATACGGCGTGACGGAGCGGTACATCGTCGGATTGGAGATTGTGACACCCGAAGGCAACATTATCAATCTGGGCGGTAAAATAATCAAAAATGTGGTGGGATACGATCTTATCAAACTGATGGTCGGCTCGGAGGGCACATTGGGCATCTTTACCAAAATATTTCTTCGGCTGCAGCCCCTGCCGACGGGGCGTGTTGACATGCTGATTCCATTCAAAGACGCAAAAACTGCAATTAAAATGGTTCCGACCATTATGACCATGGGGCGCATTATTCCCACCGCGGTGGAATTTATGGATCAACTCTCTTTCCAAACATCCTACAAATATCTGAATGAGCATTTGCCGCACGAGGATGCCGGTGCCATGTTGCTGATCGAAGTCGACGGAAATAATGTCGAACAGCTCGAAAAAGAATATGAAGTAATCGGCGAACTCTGTCTGGATAACGGTGCAATTGATGTCTTTGTCGCTGACAATATCACTACTCAGGAAAGGGTGTGGAGTATCCGGCGTAATATTGCCGAAGCTTTTATGGTATATTCGCCGGTTCAAAGCCTGGAGGATATTGTTGTTCCCGTGGCTAAGATTCCCCAAATGCTGCCGGAGTTGGAAATCATTGCCGAAAAATATGATGTTCTGATTCCCTGTTACGGTCATGCCGGTGACGGTAATCTGCATGCCACAATCGTAAAAAAGCCGGAAATGGATATTTCCGTCTGGAATGAGCGTCTTCCCCGAATCCTGAGAGATCTGTACGCTAAAACCGTGGCGTTCGGCGGCACTATCAGCGGTGAACACGGCATCGGACACAAACGTAAGCAGTTTCTCGAACAGGCCATGGAACCGACAGCGATTGAACTGATGAGGCGTGTTAAAAAATCTTTCGACCCCAATAACATTCTGAATCCCGGTAAAATCTTTGATGTTTAGCTTCTGTTCCGGATACAATAATACGGGTGAGATATTCTGACTGTTGGATTTCCGTAATGGTCACCAAACGGATGTTAATATCTTAGTTGCCACACAGAAGTAAATTTCCGCCATTTATTCCGACTGTCAATTTTGCCTCGATTTTGAAGAGCAGATAAAACCTTTGAATAAGTCCTTGTATTTGGGTTGAAAAATAAAGAAAATATTCATTATGATAATTGTGAGGAAGAATGGCTCATAAAACGATCGAATTAAGGGGTGTTGACCCCTTTCA
>QNCV01000123.1 GCA_003645845.1 Fidelibacterota bacterium
AACACCGAAATCATAGATTTTTTACCTGTATATCTTCGGCGATATTGCCGTCGAGAATATGAACGATTCGGTCGGCATGTTCAGCCACCTCACGTTCGTGAGTTACCAGAATAATTGTATTACCGGCTTTATGAAGTTCGTCGAAAATGCCCATGATCTCCTTGCCGGTTCTGGAATCAAGATTACCGGTGGGTTCGTCGGCCAGAATCAAAGATGGATTGTTAACCAGTGCCCGGGCAATGGCGACCCGCTGGCGCTGACCGCCGGAAAGTTCGTTCGGGCGGTGCATTTTGCGGTCTGATAGTTTGACTTTTTCCAGCGCTTCTTCGGCCAGTATTTTACGCTGGGTGGCATGGATGCCACTGTAGATCAGAGGCAGTTCCACATTGTGCAGTGCGCTGGCACGGGGCAGCAGGTTAAAGGTCTGAAACACGAAGCCGATTTTGCGGTTACGGACTTCGGCCAGTCGGTTGTCATCCATTGCCGATACCAGTTCGTCCTGAAGACGGTACGTGCCTGAGGTTGGCGTGTCCAGACATCCGATAATATTCATCAGTGTCGATTTTCCGGAACCCGAAGGTCCCATGATTGAGATATATTCATTTGGCTGGATGCTGAGATTGATGCCTCTCAGGGCATTTACTTCAACGGTGCCGATTTTATAGACTTTTGTAATATTTTCCAGATGAATCAGATGCTGCATTAACCACCAAAGTAAAAGTTAAGGCGATAGATAATATTCGAAACGTCAATGTCCGGCGCTCCACTGACCGCTTTGCCGTCCATACGCCAGCCCTCTTGTTTCTGGTGCATATACAGATAACCGACATTGACGCCGACCGCTGCCCAACGGAAAAAATTATAGCGGAAACCGATTGTCGGTAAAACCGTGAAATAGCCACAGGACAATTCATTTTCATAATCGGTGTATTTACCGCTGTCGGTGTCTATCCAGTCATTATTATAACCGTTCCACAGTTCTGACCAGTCAGCCGCGCCGCTCCATTGGTTGAATTTCAGATTGGTATTTCCCCCGCCAATAGTGGTTCCCAGGTAGAGCTCAGTTTTATTGAAGGGATGGTAAACTTTTTCGATAAGAAATCCACCGAAATTGATGGACAGAGTCACCTCTTTGTTGATTCGGGTCCCATTGGATATCTTATCTCCTCCGGAGGATTTGACCTGTCCGTGAGCGCCGAGTCCGCCAATACGGATACCGTGGCCGAGAAATGCCCAGCCGCCACCGCCATTCATGGTAATCCGGGAATCGAATTCCGGTATCCCGATTTCGGTCAGTTTGGCATTAATTTCATCCACGTTGAGGTCCATTATATAAAAGTCCCAGCCGCCAGCGCCACCCCGGAAGAAACCCCGTTTCCTGGAGGATTTCCAGCTGTCTTTGCGGTCTTCTTTCCAGCTGTCCCAGTCGTCCCAGTCATTGTCTTTCTCATTGCTTTCGATTTTTGTACTCTTGTAATCCTGTTGCAAAACACTGTCGGCATTTTCGGTGTTGCTGATGGTTGAGTCTGATTTTATATTTTCTGACTGATTGTCTTTATCCTGAGCCGATAAGCCGACACTGATACAGAATAATGCCGTCACTATTAAGGTTAATGGTTTCATTTTTATTCCCCTTTCTTCCGTTTATCATCGGATAATTTTATTGCGCTTTTATGATTTAATTCCTTGCTTATCGCTTTATAAGAGCCGACAACGATTTCTTCACCCGGTCTTAGTCCTTCGATAATCTCAAATTTTGTATCACTGCTGATGCCCACCTTGACCTCTCGTTGCTCGACAATCGGATAATGTTTTGGAGCGAAAAGTCCACTCTTCGCTTCCGGGTTATCTTTAATCGGTTGCAGAACGAAAACCACATCCACAACATCCGATTTTAACCGTTTAAAACCAGTGTCTGCATCGCTGACTTTACTGCTGTCGTTCTTATCCGACTCCGGTGAAACCGGGGTTCTGACAGTCAGAGCCTGTATGGGAATTACGACGGCGCTGTCCCGGACATCGGTAATGATATCAACCGTGGCGGACATTCCCGGACGAAACCGGGCATCCTGACCGATCACGGAAATCTCGACTTCGAAATTGGTGACCTGTTCCTGAGTTCCCTGGCCGGTTGTCGTGGCGCTGTGGGCGATTTCAGAGACTATTCCTTTATAACTTGTATCGGGCAGGGCATCGATTTCGATGAGGGCCGTATCACCCAAAGAGACAGAAACCACATCGGTTTCGTCAACCTCAGCTCTGACCTCCATTTTGGACATGTCGGAAATAATCATGATGACATCTTCCTGGAACACTGACCCAAGAGCAATTTCACCAACCTCTTTATTGACGCTGGTGACAATTCCGCTCATCGGGGCGCGAATGCTGGTTTTATTCAGGTCATCTTTAGCCTGCTTCAGGGCGGCCTCTGATTGAACCACCTGGCTTTCAGCAATTTCCGTCTGGGCAATGGCTGCTTCCAGCTCCGCTTCCGATGCAAGGTTGGCTTCGTAAAGCTGCTGGATTCGTTTCAGTTCGCTGGAGACCTTTTTTCGATTGGCAATGCCGGACTGCACTACCGAAAGGGCGCGCTCGTAAGCGGCTTCGTACTGGGTTTTGTCCAGCTCTACCAACAGCTGTCCGGCCGTTACCCGATCGCCCTGTTTTACGGTGATATTCATGATGCGTGCGGAAACATTGGCGCTGATTTTTACCTGAGTTTTTGGTATCAACGAACCGGATGCATTTACGGTTTGAACGATTCGTTCCTTTTTAACTTTTTCGGTTTGAACCTCGATCGGTTTAACTCTGTTTTTACTTTTATTTGCAACTACAACGACGCCGATAATAATTACAACGATAAGCAGAATTATTATTTTACGTATGTTTTTCTTTTTCATAAAATGCCGGATCCTTCCTTTATAAAACTCCCATGAGAAATGCCAACCGGGACTCGGTGATTTTCGCATCGTATTTTGTGCTGATCATCTGCTGCTGAGCGCTGGTCAGAGCCACCTGAGCATCCAGTACCTCGAGAAGTGTGGCCGAATTCAGATTGTACATTTCCTGGGCGAGGCGCAGATCTTCCCTGGCTGAAGCGATATTCAATTCCTGAATATTAATCATTTCCATGTAGGTGTTTAATCTTTCCACCAGCATCTGGATCTGATTGCTTATTTCCAGTTTTTTCTTGGCAATCTGATCGTCATACATTTTATAGGTTATCAGGCTGCGCTGGATATTTGTTTTGCGCTGGAAGCCGTTAAATATCGACCAGTTGAGATCGAACCGTAGCGATGTGCTCCAGGCCTGGTCGAACTTCGAATAGATCAGGTCAAAATCCTTACCGCCGCGACCGTAACTGTAGGAGCCGCTGACAGTTGGCATCCAGTTGCCCCGGGCAATTTTATACTGAATATTGGCGCTGAGCTGGTCGACCTCCAGTGCCAGAAGTTCTCTATTATTGGCAAGAGCTTTCTTGACAGCGTCATCGCGGTCGATTTTTTCCGGTTTAATATATTCATTCTCAATTACTTCGAATTGCTCGGACGGGTCGCGTCCCATGGCCTGGTTTAGATCGGCAAGTGAACTTTTGACGGCGTTTTTCTGGGCAATAATATTGAGCCGGTCATTGCCTTCTCTAACCTGTGCCTTGAAAAGGTCTTTTTTCGCAACCTGACCGATCTTGTACATCTCTTCGGTCTTTTTCAATTGCTCCAGGCTGTTCTCATGGGATTTTTCATAGACTTTCAACAACTCCCGGGCCTTTAATACTTCATAAAATTTTGATGTGACATCGTTAATAACATACTGACGCATGTATTCCTGATCCAGTTGGGAACCCTTTAAATTGTTTTTTGCCATCCTGATCCGGTTCCACCATTGACCTCCGTCATAAATATTCTGGCTTACGCTGACGCCAATCCCATGCTGGATGCTGGTTGATTTTTCGGTAGAATCAATCGGAATGCCTTCGAGATAAATGACTCGCGGGCCCTGGGCGGAAGAGGAACCGGAATATCCGGCGCCGACTTTCGGAAGAATATTGTTATAAGATTCAGTAACATCTTCCTCGGCAATCCGATACTGTTTTTGGGACAATTTTATATCGGGATTGTTTTTAATTGCCAGATTAATACAATCCTGAAGCGTCAGCCGATCTTTTCCGAAAAGAGCGACTGAGATCAGAAGTAAGGATAATAACCATAGTTTTCGCATATTTCATTCCTCGTTCTAAGCGTTGAACATTCCCGCCAGCAATGCTGAGGCTGTAACATAGATAAGCCAGACAATGATAATTGCCAAAATCGGCTTTGTGGATTTTTTATTGAGAAAAACACCTATTGCGATTCCAAACAAAACAATTTTCCAGAGTGCAAAAATGTCGATATTCGATAGGAAGTGGTAAATAAAGGAGTTGCTTTCATCCATGAACAGGGCCGGACTGGAATAGATTTTTGATGTCTGCTGAGATATAATCAACGGCGTTTTAACGGCAAGGTTGACAGCATCGATTAAGCTGATATACGCTGTAATTCCCAGCATGGTAAAATAGTTTAATTCGCCACCCAGAATAAAATTGACAATAAAAAGTATAGCGCCGGCAACAACAAGCCATTTGATCCCGAGTGCGATAACGCTTGTTACATATCTAAGGGGTGAATTTTGCTGTTTTTCGATACGGGCCAGGGCTGCCTCTTTTTGAGCGTCTGTTAGTCGATCATTGTTCTCAATGCGGACTTTATAATCCCGGACGGCGATGGGTGCAATATAGCTGGATGCGATTATCGTAGTTATGACCACAATAAGCATCGGGATAACCAGATCACTCCAGGCGACTTTTATTTTCAGGGATTTGAATGTCGCCGAGGGCTCCCAGAATAGTGATATTATTTTCCTGAAAACAGTTTTTTCCATAATCTCACACAATTTTCAACATTTATCAGATACCAATTGGCACTTTAGAGTCATGAAAGCGAGATAAGTTGTCAGTGTTTTACAGATTATTTTCGAATTTCCGACAAAAGACGGTCCCGGTGTGATTCAAGATACTGAAATGCCGCTTCGTAATTATTTTCAATTTCACCGGAGAGAATCGCTTCCTCAATTGCCTTTTTTATATGCCCTACGGCCGGCCCGGGTTCCAGTTGGAAAATGCGCATAATCTCATCTCCCCGGACAGGTGACTGGAATGCCCTCAGTCGGTCCTTTTCTTCGACTTCGGCAATTTTGCGAACGACACGATCGAAATTTGCCATATATTCCATCACTTTGCGGGGATTTTTTGAGGTGATATCGGCCCGGCAAAGAGTAATCAGGTCATCGATTTCGTCGCCCGCCTCAACACAAAGCCGGCGGACGGCGCTGTCGGTAACGCCTTCGTCGGCAATG
The DNA here is from genome assembly GCA_003645845.1 of Fidelibacterota bacterium. Classification (GTDB taxonomy): domain Bacteria; phylum Fidelibacterota; class UBA2242; order UBA2242; family UBA2242; genus B118-G9. The sequence goes on from QNCV01000123.1 coordinate 5,392, forward strand.
GCAATTGGACGCAGATGCAGGCGGGTCAGTTTTGCCGCATAATCCATCACCTTTCGGGACATTTTCAGCCGACGGCCCAGTGCTTCAACCATACGCGCACCGATTTCTTCATGACCATAGAAAGTCCAGCCCTTATTCTCAACATAACGTTTGGTCCTGGGTTTGGCAATATCATGAACCAGGGCCGTGAACCGCAATTCGAATTTACTGGTATGTTCTGCGATGTTATCCAGAACCTGTAACGAATGCCCAAAAACGTCTTTGTGGTGATGGCCGTTTTTCTGATCCACTCCCTCGAGATTGTCGATTTCGGGAAGAATAATTTCCAGCAGACCGCATTTTTTCATCAGGGAAAACGCCCGGGAAGGCTTACGGGGAACCTTGAGAATTTTTATCAATTCTTCGGTAATGCGCTCCTGGGAAATGATCGTCATGCGCTCTTTGACTTTTCCAATTGCCCTGAAGGTTTCATCTTCGATTTTAAAGCCCAATTGAGATGAAAATCGGATTGCCCGTAACATTCGGAGCGGATCTTCGGAGAATGTTGTAACCGGATCAAGAGGTGTTCGAATGGTGCCGGCATCCAGGTCATGTAATCCCTGAAAGTGATCGGTCAATTCATAAAGCGTATCCCGGTTTAAAGACATTGCCAGAGCATTAACGGTAAAATCCCGGCGCGCCAGATCTTCATAAAGGGTTCCTTCCGCTATTTGCGGTTTGCGGGAATTGTCGGCATACTGTTCTGATCGCGCAGAAGCCACCTCTATGATGATATCATGGTATGGAATCATGGCTGTTCCAAAGCGCGGATATTCGAGAACTCGCTTTAAACGGAACGAATGAGCCAGCTTTCGGGCAAAGGCAATCCCGTCACCGACGACGGTTATATCGATGTCCTTGGTTTCATGCCCGAGAATGCGGTCCCGGATAGCGCCGCCCACTAGGTAGCAGCGGATATTATTCCGATCGGCCACTTTTGAAATTCGCAGCAGTATTTTAGTTATCGGATCGTCGGGTGGAAAAAGTAATTCTAAAAATGCCATTCCTGCTCTCAATTTATCGACGGAATTTAGGTATCATAAAGCTTATATGCAAAGCAGGAATAGAGTGATAGAGAATAGTAATTGCTTTTGGATGAATGTACTAAAGCAGTTCTTCGGCGTGATAGGAACTGCGTACCAACGGACCGGCCAGAACAGCGCGGAAACCCATTTTCAGGCCCTCTTCCTCAATATGCTTGAATTTTTCGGGTGTGACGTAACGGTCAACGGGGAGATGTTCTTTGGTGGGCTGCAGATATTGGCCGGCGGTACAGATATCACAACCGACACTGCGGGCGTTCTCCAAGAGATCGGTTATTTCATCATCCGATTCGCCCAGACCGACCATTATGCCCGTTTTTGTGATTGCACCGGATTTTTTCGCGTATTCCAATACTGCCAGGGATTGCCGGTAATCGGCTTGTGGTCTGGCCTTCGGATAAAGGCGTTCAATCGTTTCAAGATTGTGACCGAATACATCGGGCTTTTCAGCCAGGACAGTATCCAGAGCATCGCTATTGCCTTTAAAATCCGGGACAAGGACTTCGACTTTGCAACCGGGATTCTGCCGGCGGATTTCCCGGATAGTCTGAGCCCAATGATTGGCACCACCATCGGGAAGATCATCGCGGGTTACCGATGTAATGACCGCATATTTCAATCCCATTAATCGGACGGCTTTACCGACTTTAATTGGTTCCTGTGGATCGGGAGGCAATAATTTGCCATTTCCAACAGCACAAAAACGGCAATTTCGGGTGCAGGTATCCCCCAGAATCATCAGCGTTGCGACTCTTCGCCGCCAGCATTCGCCCTGATTGGGGCAGCGGGCCTCTTCACAAACAGTGTGAAGATTATGCTCACGGACAATTTCCCGCATCTCACGGAAGTCATCGTTGACGGTGTATTTAACTTTCAGCCAGGTGGGTTTCCGGACCGCCAATTGACGCGAATTGACGCGAATTTGTTTTTTGGTTATTTCGATTTTATTTTTCATCAAACAATAAATAATCCTTGGCGTTTATTAGCGTTAATTAGCGGTTAGATTTTACCACAAATGGACGCGAATTGACGCGAATTTGTTTTTTGGTTATTTCGATTTTATTTTTCATCAAACAATAAATAATCC
>QNCV01000124.1 GCA_003645845.1 Fidelibacterota bacterium
GGTCCGCTGGCATCCGGCGTGCCCGGAGCAGTAGCCGGTTATGCGCTGGCTCACCGGAAGTTTGGGAGACTCGACTGGTCAGATTTGCTGGGTCCTTCAGTTGATCTGGCCAGGAATGGATTTCCGGTCAGTTATTACATTCATTCGGGACTGAAATATTATCAGGATCCTTTGAGTCACTTTGAGTCCAGCCGGAATATGTTTTATCCCGATGGATCAGTTCCGAGCGTCAGAGATATTATTGTGTTTCCTGATTTAGCCAATACGATAGAGCGAATAGCGGAAAAAGGCTGGCAGGAATTTTATCGGGGGAAAACTGCTAAGGAATTAGTCCGCAGTGTTCAGGCTGCCGGCGGTCTTATCAGTATGTGGGATTTGAAGCATTACAAAGCACAGGAGAGAGAACCGGTCCATTTCACCTATCGCGGTTACGATGTGTATTCAATGCCACCACCCAGTTCCGGCGGTGTCTGTCTGGGACAGATTTTAAAAACCGTCGAGAATTTTCCCCTGTCTGATTATGGCTTTCATTCTTCTCTGTCAATTCAGATTGTGACGGAAGCAGAGCGCGTAGCCTATGCCAACCGGGCCCATTTTCTTGGCGATCCGGATTTTTATAATGTCCCGGTGGAATTTTTAATCAGTGATTCTCTGGGTAAATCCATTGCTGAAAAAATCGATCTGTCGAAAGCTACCCCAAGTACTAATGTTCAACATACTGAATACCACGAAAGCGAAGAAACCACTCATTTTTCGGTTGCCGATAAAGAGGGTTGGGCGGTTTCGGTGACCACGACTTTGAATGGCAGCTATGGATGTAAATTTGTGGCCGGTAAAACCGGTATATTGATGAATAACGAGATGGATGATTTTTCGATTAAACCGGGAGTGCCGAATATGTTTGGATTAATCGGTGCTGAAGCCAATTCCATTCAGCCGCAGAAACGCATGCTGAGTTCCATGACGCCGACAATTGTGACGCGGAATGATTCGCTTATGTGGATTCTGGGAACTCCCGGCGGCGGGACTATCATAACCTCAGTTGCGCAGGTGTTGATGAATCTTATCGATTTTGACATGAGCCTGGTGCAGGCGGTTGATGCTCCCCGCTTTCATCATCAATGGCTGCCCGATGTGATTGACATCGAAGCTTATGGATTTTCGCCGGATTTGATTGACATTCTCGAGAATAAAGGATATAAATTTCAAATCCGATCTGCGATTGGCGACGTGAATGCGATAGAAATGAATTGGGACAAAGGTTTTTTTATCGGTGTTCCTGACCGCCGCCGACAATCCGCAGCATCGGCCTGGTAATTTTGAAAAATGATTGATTGTTCTTGATATTTTTGATATAAATTAAGTATAATTAACAGTTCGAATTTGGAGGATTGAAATGAGTGCGGCATGGCTCATACTGGCAGCAATCGTTGTTCTTTTGGCCGGCTATATCTGGTACGGACGGTTTTTGACTCGTCGCTTTGATGTTGACCCTTTGCGTATTACACCGTCTCATACAAAAGAGGATGGTGTTGATTACGTACCGGCCAAAACACCGGTTTTGCTCGGACATCATTTTTCATCGATAGCCGGTGCCGGTCCGATTCTCGGACCGATTTATGCGGCTATTTTCGGCTGGATTCCGGTCTTTCTCTGGATTCTGATCGGGAGTATTTTTGTTGGCGGAGTCCACGATTTTTCTTCAGTTATTGCCTCAATCAGACACGGCGGGAAAACAATCGGGGAGGTTATCGAAGAACACATTGGCCGGTCGGGAAAGAAACTTTTTCTGATTTTTGTCTGGTCTGTGTTGATACTGGTGGTAGCGGTATTTGCAAAATCCGTTGCCAGTATCTTTGTCAAGGAACCGGCAACAGCCACATCGTCATTTCTCTTTATTTTTCTGGCAATAATATTCGGCCTGGGCGTTTATCGTCTGAATACTCCTCTGTGGTTGTCGTCGGTAATCGGTGTCGGATTGTTGCTGGCATGTGTTGCCGTTGGCGTCTATTTTCCGATTCACCGGTCTTATAATTTTTGGATATTTATCCTGTTTATATATGTTTACATTGCGGCAATAACACCAGTCTGGATTTTGTTGCAGCCGCGGGATTATTTGAATTCCTTTTTATTGTTTATTGTTCTGTTGGCTGGTGTCCTTGGGATTTTTGTCGCCAATCCGAAAATATCGTTTCCGGCGATTACCCATTTTAATACCAATCTCGGTAGTCTTTTCCCAATATTGTTTGTGACAGTGGCATGCGGAGCCATTTCGGGATTTCACTCTCTGGTATCTGCGGGGACTACGGCCAAGCAGTTGGATAACGAACGGGACGCCAAACCGGTTACTTACGGTGGTATGTTAATTGAAGCTGTTTTGGCCGTCATTGCGCTGATCACAGCGGTGACGATTCTCCAGGGAGATTATCTGCGCTTGCTCAGTAAGGAGGGTGGCGGTCCGATAGGGATTTTTTCCAACGGGATCGGAACCTTTGTTTCTCATCTTGGCGTTCCGATGCATCTCGGGATTACCTTTGCAGCACTGGCGATTTCCGCATTTGCTTTGACATCTCTGGATACGGCCACGCGCCTGGCCCGGTTTGCCTTCCAGGAGTTTTTTGACGATGGGAAAAATTCTTTGCTTAGTCAAAATCGATATATCGGAACCCTGATTACGGTTATAGCCGCTGCATTAATGGCGCTTTCCGGTACCAGCGATACCCTCTGGCCTCTGTTTGGTTCCGCCAATCAGTTACTGGCTTCGGTGGTATTACTGGCTATTACGGTCTGGCTGGCTGATATACGGGTCAAAAATCGTTTTGTTAAATATCCCATGTATTTTATGTTTTTGATAACGTTGACGGCATTGGGAAGCCTTGTATATAAAAATGTGAAAGCGGCAAACATTCCTCTGGTGATATTTTCACTCTTGCTTTTCATTGTTGCAGTAATTCTTATCATACAGGCCGGCAAACGGTTAAAACAACTCAAATCCGCTCAGTGAGACGAATGCCAAAGAAGATTTTAATAGCGCCGGATTCATTCAAAGGGAGTATTGATTCCCCGGACGTTTGTCGGTTTCTGGCTCAGGGAATTCTGGAAGTGGCGCCGGAAACGAGAATTATCCTGCTGCCCCTTTCCGACGGTGGAGAAGGCTTTCTCAATGTGTTTCAGTCGTCAATGAATGGAGAACTGATTTCCGTCAATGTGTCCGGCCCCCTTGGTGAGCCGGTTACTGCCCGCTATTTTATTCTTCAACCTGACAATGCTGCCATCATTGAAATGGCGGAAGCCGCCGGATTAATGTTGGTGCCGCCGGATAAAAGAAATCCGCTTAAAACCAGCAGCTATGGTTTGGGACAAATGATCTGCCATGCTCTTGATCAGGGAATTCGAAATTTCATCATCGGCATTGGCGGATCGGCTACTACCGACGGCGGGGCGGGAATGGCTCAGGCATTGGGAGTAAAGTTCTATGACAATGAGGGAAATGAGATCGTCGAGCATTTAAATGGCGGTCTGTTAGGGAGTTGTCAAAAAATTTCGCCGGACACTATTCATTCCGCTGTTAAATCGAGTAATTTTCAGATAGCCTGTGACGTGGAAAATCCGCTTCTTGGGCCGCAGGGCGCTGTCTATACCTATTCACTCCAGAAGGGAGCATCTCCCGAAGAATTGACAATATTGGAAACGAATATGGAAAATTACAGTCGGCTGCTCGAATCCACTTTTCAACGGAATATATCAATGGTCCCCGGCGCCGGCGCTGCCGGTGGATTGGGCGCCGGTTTGTTAGCGTTTTTGGATGCCAAATTGGAAAGCGGAACGAGGCTGATTCTGGATAGTGTTCAAATTAACAGGAAATTGGAGGGCGCTGATTTAGTTATAACCGGGGAAGGTAAGATTGACAATCAAACGTTTCAGGGCAAACTGGTTAGCGGGGTGCTTGCCCGTGCCAGGCAATATTCCGTTCCGGTGATTGGAGTAGCCGGGAAAATAGAGCTGAATTCGGATGATTTATCGGAATCGGGGCTGAGCCGGTGCTATTCTCTGGTTGATGAATGCCATGACGAAGATTATGCCATACGGCATGCAGGTGAGTTGCTGAAAGCCATCGGTCGGCGGTTGGCTGAAAACGAAATTTCAAAAAGTAAAGCGGAACAGGATTTATCAAAATGGCAAAAATTGTAGTAAAATTTGGCGGATCGAACCTGCGAACCATGCAGGATATTGAACATGTTTTAACTGTTATCAGGCGGTACGACCGGCCGTTAGTGGTGGTAGTCTCGGCTTTTTACGGGATTACCAATATGCTTGAGGAGATGCTGTTCAAAGCCCAACATGATCATACTTCCATTGCCGAGAATCTGGAAGCCCTGATTGCCAAAAAAAGGGATACGATTTTTACGATGATTCGCAGCAGAGATATCCAGAATAAGACCAAAGAGATTGTGGATGTTCGGATCAAAGCCTTAAAACGTTATTTAAAGGGAGTTAATTATATTGGAGAGATTCCTCCTTTTGTATCGGATATCGTGATGAGCTTCGGAGAACGCCTGAGTGCCGCAATTATGACGGCGCTTTTGCAAGACCGGGGTGTCAGTTGTGAAGAATTAACTCCCGAAGATATGCAACTAATCACCGATGGGGAATTTGGCAATGCGGAAGTGGATTTTTCGGCCAGTGCCGAGCCGGTAAGAAAAAGGCTGGCGGGAGCCGCAACTGCGGTTGTACCCGGTTTTTATGGTGTTTCCAAAGAGGGCAAAGTGACTCTTTTCGGACGAGGCGGAAGCGACTATACCGCAGCCTCTATTGCCTCCTGTATCGGTGCGGAATCACTGGATATCTGGAAAGATGTGGACGGATTCAGAACGGCAGACCCGAAACTGGTTTCCGACACCCATGGAATTCATCATCTGAGTTATACCGAAGCGGCGGAACTGGCCTATTTCGGCGCGAAAATTCTGCATCCGAGGACGGTTGAACCTCTGATGAATCGGCGCATTCCCATTCGGATTTTCAATATTGCCAAATCCGATGTCGCCGACAAACCCTATACTGTTATCAGTATTAACGGGACTCAGAAAGAGGATATCATAAAAAGCGTAACCTACAGCGATGATTTCTGTATTCTGAAGCTCGAAGGACCCGGCGTTGGCAATAAGCCGGGCATTCTGGCAAAAGTTACCCGTGAGATGGAACATAAAGGTATTAACATTAAATCTGTGATCACGTCACAGACATCGATTAATTTTTTGTTGGGATTGAAAGACCTGCAACCGGCATTTCGGGCGGTCAGCGGTTTGAAGCTGACGGCGGTAAAAGACATTATCACGGAGGAAAATCTGTCCGTTATTGCGGCTGTGGGCGAAGGTTTATTGGAAAAACATGGAATTGCGGTTCGAATGTTCGGGGCTGTCTCTGAGCGGGGAATCAACATGGAGATAATTTCTGTTGGCGCTTCGCAGGTGGCGGCCTATTTTATTGTTAAGCAGAGCGACCGCGACGCAGCGGTTCGCGCAATCCATGAAGAATTTTTCAGTAAACAAAAAGGGAAGTAATGTCAAAGAAAAAAACAATTCATGAAATAAATGAAAAACTGAAAAACGGCGGAGCGTTGGTGTTAACCGCTGAAGAAGTCAGCAAAATGGCATCGGAGTTATCGCCATCCGAAATTGTAAAGAAAGTGGATGTCGTTACCACGGCTACATTCGGACCGATGTGCTCATCGGGCGTATTTATAAATTTTGGTCATCCGGAGCCACCGATTCGGATGCAGAAGGTTTTGTTGAATGACGTGGAAGCCTATGCCGGTATTGCCGCCGTCGATGCGTATCTTGGCGTCACACAATTATCAAGGTCAAGACCGAAATACGGCGGCGCACATGTGATTGAAGAACTCATTGCCGGAAAAGATGTCCGGCTGCAGGCAACCAGCGACGGCACCGATTGTTATCCCCGGAGGGAAATCGATACTCTGGTTAATAAGGATACTCTCAATGAATTTTATATGTACAATCCCCGCAATGCCTATCAGAATTATCCGGCGGCGACAAATGCCGGCGACAGGACACTCTATACTTACATGGGAACATTAAAACCCCGATACGGTAATATAAATTATTCAACTGTTGGTGAACTCAGTCCGCTTCTGAATGATCCGGAATTACGAACAATCGGGATCGGCACGCGGATATTTCTCTGCGGCGCCCAGGGGCTTGTTGCCTGGAACGGAACTCAATTCAGAACTAGGGGAGAAACAAACGAGAGCGGCGCTCCGCTGAACAATGATGCAACTCTTGCAGTAATCGGCGATTGCAGGCAGATGGACAACCGGTACATCAAAGCGGCATATTATAAAGGATATGGCGTCAGTTTATTTGTCGGAATCGGCATCCCGATTCCCGTACTGGATGAAGACATTGCTCACCGGGTTTCGATCAGAAATTCGGAGATTGAGACGAAAATCCGGGATTACAGTCAGGCTGATAAACCTGAAGTAGCCGTAGTCAGTTATGCCGAATTGCAATCCGGGAAAGTGGTTTTAAATGGTAAAGAGGTGAAAACATCACCTATGTCGAGCCTGAAGCGGGCCCGGGAAATCGCACAAACATTAAAACAGTCGATTATCGATGGCGAATTTGAAATAACTCAGATGGTTCAGGCATTACCGGCCAACGCAAGCGTAAAGCCGTTGACTATTCGCAATTGAGATAAAAACATTTTCTGAAACGAGTGTCGCTTATTGTACGAACCAAGACTTTATCGGAATATTCCTGCAAACCAACGATTCTCCGGAATAGAGATTAGCCGGTTCGAAACCGATTTATGGATTGCGGTTGCCGGCGGAACTGTGGAGGCGAATCTTTACGATTATGTAAATGATGTGATTATATCGTTAAGAGATGATCTTTATCGGTATCGGCAAAGGTGCCCGGAATTTTTCGCGTCTCTTGAGCCGTTGCCCTTTGATGAAAATGCCCCGGCAGTTGTTCAAAAAATGTTGAATGCCGGAATAAGGGCCCGGGTGGGGCCGATGGCGGCGGTGGCCGGCGCTTTTGCAGAGGAAATCGGAATTGCAATTAAACAAAAATTTCACGTTCCCGAATTAATTATCGAAAACGGTGGTGATATTTTCCTTGATATAACAGAGCCCGTTGTTGTCAGTGTTTATGCCGGCGGATCGCCACTGTCCGACAAAGTGGCATTACGGGTGCCGCCGGAGTATTCACCACTGGGCATTTGCAGTTCATCGGGCAAATTCGGTCATTCGAAAAGTTTTGGAAATGCTGATGTGGTGACGATTTCCTGTAGAGATACTGCCACTGCCGATGCTTTTGCGACGGCCTTTGGGAATAGGATTCATTCAGCTGATGATATCAACAACCTGATCGCTGAGTCAAATACAATTGATTCAATATTATCAGCGCTTATCATTGCCGATGAAAAAATCGGGATTCAGGGCAAATTTGAACTGCAATTGATTTGATTCTGTTTGTCGACTATCACGCTTGAAATCCTGTGAAAAATTCCTATCTTTGAC
>QNCV01000125.1 GCA_003645845.1 Fidelibacterota bacterium
AGCAGCGGCTGGATCGGGGAAATTATCAGATTATGTGGAAGAGCAGTGGTCCGGCGGGAGTCTATTTCTATACGATTCGGACAAAGGGAAAATCGATTACCCGGAAAATGATTCAGCTGGATGGCGGCCAATCCGGAGGATTTTCGGAAATTGCTCATGCTAGCCGGCATTCGGTGTTGCCATTGGCAAAACCGACATCCGTTTCATTGACACTCATATTCAACAAATTTGCCTATGTTGGGGATACGCTTAAAGCGGATGTAAATGATGGGGAGCATTTTGAAATAGCGCTGGAAACCATTCACAACAGCCTGACGCTGATTGATCTCCATAATGATATTCTGGAGCAGATGTTGAATGATCCGACCTATCACTGGATGCCGGAACATAGTTATCATCATACCGACATTCCCCGTTTAATCAGGGGTGGGGTGGATGTCCAGTTTTTTGTTATCTGGATAAATCCCAATACATATACCGATGACTATTATCAGGGGGCTCAGGCGGCCCTGAATTTATTTCATCGGGAACTGGATTTGTACCCGAACTATATTCAGCAGGCCCGGACATTCAATGAGGCGATTGATATAAACAATGGGGATAAGATTGCAGCCGTTATGTGTGTCGAAGGTGGGCATACCATTGAAAACAGTGTTGATAATCTAATCAGTCTGTATAACGAGGGTATGCGTTATTTGACCATTACATGGAATAATAGTACCGACTGGGCGGTGTCGGCGAAAGATGAATATTATGGCTGGCGCAGCGGCGGTCTTTCCGATTTCGGGCGGGAGGTAATTCATACCCTTGACTCGCTGGGAGTAATTATCGATGTATCGCATACCGGAATCGAGACAATCAACGATATCCTTGAAACCACGGTAAATCCAATCATTGCATCTCATTCCGGCGCCCGGGCGGTGACAGACCATTATCGAAATCTCTATGATAGTCAGATTGAAGCTATTGCGGACGTCGGCGGTGTCGTGGGAGTTGTTTTTTACCCTTATTATGTCAGTGGATCGCGATCCGCCAGTATCGGCCAGGTCATTGCTCACATTGATCATATCGTTAATCTGGTGGGTGTTGATTATGTGGCAATTGGATCGGATTTTGACGGGATTGAAGTCACGGTGACCGGTCTGGAAGATGTGTCAAAATTTCCGGATTTAACGTATGCTTTATTAGAGCATGGGTATACCAAAGAGGATGTTGCCAAAATATTGGGTCAGAATTTCCGACGCGTATTTGAACAGGTTTGCGGAAAACAACCCGCCCGAATGGTTTGTCGATAAATGAGGGTATTAACTTCGGTGTGTTTTTCATGAGGTGAAATAAAAAACCCCGCAATGATGCGGGGTTTTTAATGGTGTGCGATGAAGTTTACCAGCGGTTACGCTGGCCACCGCCTTTTCTACGAAATCCGCCACCACGGTTTTCGCGGGGTTTAGCTTCATTGACGACAAGTACGCGACCGTTAAGTTCTTTACCGTTAACGTTCTGTATTGCTTTCAGAGCTTCTTCTTTTTCAGGCATTTCGATAAAACCAAAACCACGCAATTCGTTGGTGTACTGGTCTTTGATTAACTTTGTTTCAGCGACTTTTCCGTGTTCAGAAAACATAGCGCTGACTTCGTCTTCATTTGTGTTTCTGGGCAGATTACCCACGTAAATGTTCAACATGAACTCCTTTGATTCTCGTGAATCAATTTTTCGATTAAAAAATACTCGCGAACTCAATAACAAAAATGCCAGCCATACCACGATGGTTCTTATTTTTGGTCACATAAATTGTTATCTCATTCAAATCGCTGTAAGATAAGGTATAAATTCGGGTAAACCTAATGAAATAATTAATATTTCTATTTAATTGGTGGCTATTTTAACAGTTCCAGTCGGTCACGCCATTTTTTTTCTATTGGAATGGCTTTTCCGCTGTTTAGTTCGATGATGACAAATGTAACTTCCGCATCGGCGATCGGCTGTTCTGTTGCGGCGTTGACTATTTCATGTTTGAAGGTGGCGCTCTTGGCACCGATTCTTGACAGGTGTGTCCGGATTTCCAGTACATCACCCAATTCAGCATAATGCCGATAATTTATGTTGGTGTTAACAACGACAAAACCGAAGCCCTCATCGTGTGTTTGGGGAAAATCAAAATATTTCTCCTTAATTGTCCAGCGGGCTTCTTCGAGGAATTCAAGATAGCGGGTGTTGTTGACATGACCGTAGACATCAAGGTGATATCCACGTACTTTGATATGAATGATGTCAGGCATAGAACGGCTCCTTTTGTTAATCGGCGGTTAAAAATACGTTATATCGGTAAAATAAACCACTTCGGATTATACAACCTGGTAATCAAAATTATTTTCCCTGTTGGAAATATTGAAATGTTTGTCTATTTTTTGTCAGTTAATATGTATTACTAATTAACCATATAAAATTTTGTCAGAGGAGACAAACCGATGAACGTAGTTAATTCTCAGCTTATTAAAGAACTGAATGAAATCCGGATTCTGAATCTGGTCAAAAAAGAGGGGACAATTTCACGGGTTGAACTTGCCAAGCGGACGAAAATATCCAAGGTGGCGGTTTCGGATATTGTCAACCGGTTAATTGAAGCCGGGTATATTGCAGAGGTCGGAAAGGGAGGGTCAACCCGGAAAGGCGGTAAGCGCCCGACACTTCTGAAACTGATTCCCAACAACGGTTTCGTTGTCGGTCTGGAAATACACAGTGCCTTTTCAAGAGTAGCGGTTGCCAATCTGCAATCTGAAATTGTATATGAGGAAATTGTGCCTTATGAAGTTGGTGATACAATTGTTCATGTCCTTCCGCAAATAGCTGCGGTTATAGATTCTATATTTGAAAAAAAACCGGTTTACAGGAAAAAACTGATCAGTATCGGCATTGGTGTGCCCGGATTTATTGATTATGAAAAAGGTGAACTGGTCTTTGCTGTGACGCTGCATGGCTGGGTGCAGCATCCGTTGGCATCGGTATTCAGTGAAAAATATAAAGTGCCGGTGGTTATTGAGAATGATGTCAATGCCCGAACCTATGGCGAACATCTGCTCGGAGCCGGTCAGGATACCGATAATATGGTCTGTATCTGGCTGGGAGAGGGGCTGGGCGCCGGTATAATCGTAGACGGGAATCTCATTCGGGGCCGCTTTGGCAGTGCCGGAGAACTTGGATATATTGAGTTGGGACACCATCTGGCAAATCCGTCTCTGATAAAAAATCTGTATACGAATCAACATCGTTTCGGTAGTATTCTAAGAGAACAGCATCTTCTGGATACGATTAAGTTGAAAATTCAATATGATATGCATATAGAGCACGATGAAGTTGATAATCTGACTCTGGAGGAATTACTCTTAGATATACATAATGAGTATTCACCGATTGTCCGTGAAGTGCTTGATGAATATGCAATGCTACTTGCGATATTATGCACGGATTTGATCAAAACTCTGAATACGAGCAAGATCATTCTGTCCGGAAAGGTGATAGAGTGCTCCGAGTACCTTCTCGATAAATGTCGCCAGATTGTGCATGAGAACATGCATAATATTCCTTTTCAGGTAACTCCCATTGAAGTGGGCGCTCTGAAAGAGGAGGGATGTATTAAGGGCGTCATTGCCATGGCATTGCAGGTGATATTTGAGCCGTTGCTGAAAACGAAGAGTATTAAAAAAGCCTCAATCACTTCTTAGAATTTTCATAATAACAAAAAAAGGCTGTCCGAAGACAGCCTTTTTTATTATCCGGTTTGTTCTGCTATTTCAGCAGAATCATCTTTTGTGTTTTGTGAAAATCGCCTGCCTGCATTACGTAGATATAATATCCGGAGCTGACAAGTCGTCCGTAATTATCACGGGCATTCCATTGAACGGATTGATAACCGGCCCGTTGTTTTGTATTAACCAGTGTGCAAACTTCACGTCCCATGACATCATAGATTGCGATTTTTACATTGGATTCTCTCGGCAGATCGTACTTGATTGTCATAATCGGATTGAAGGGGTTCGGATAGTTCTGATGCAACGCGAATACTTTCGGCAATACGTTCATATCATCAATTCCAAGAACCGAACGATCTTCATCTTTGTACCAGTGGAAAATAACACTGTTGGTATCCGGAACCGTATAGGTTCGGGCTGGTCCGCCGTAGGGGAATTCTGCTGTATTGTCATCCCAGCTGCCGTTAATCCGGAATTTGTATTCCAGCTTCTGACCTGGAAGCAGTCCCGTAATTGTGTAAGAATAAACCGAATCACCGTCCGAATCATCCAGCACCATCGGGTTGCCACCCCAGTTGTTAAAATTACCGGCGACATCGACGAAATCGCTGGCAATATTGAAATTACCCAGAAGTGTCTGAACAGCCATGCTGACTTCCATGGTGACATCAACATATTCCAGTTCGGTCTGCCGTTCTGTGAAACCGTCGATATAAAGCACTACATCCTTGTCTTCGGCGCAACGAATGTGAATACCCTCAATAAGAACGGTTTCACCTTCAATAATACCGTTACCCGTAATCCAGCCTTCCGCCGGGTCGTTTAATAGATCAAAACTGACGATTTGCCAGTCATCGGGACTCAGGGATACATTCACCCATGGGCTCTGCTCATACCCGCTGTCTTTCACCGACAGACGAATCTGAACGTCGGCATCGGTACCTTTGAGGGCAAACATGAGCTTTGAACTGGTTTTTACGGTGTAGGAGAAGGGATATCCGTACAATTCGCGGACATACCAGCCGCCGGTTGTCGTTGTATTATCGACAATCGTCATTTTACCGGATTTTGATCCGTGAAAGGCTTCTTCGTCTGATACCTCGAATGAGGAAGCATCGCCGGCGGTGGTCGATCCGGAGAAATTCGGATCCAGAAATTTTCCGACATTGGATTCAAAATCGGTAATCATGTGGATTTCGTCTTCCAGATGATTGGGACTGAAGGGGATCAGCACTTCGCCGGCCCAGGCTGTATCCGCAACTGTCAGTGTTTTGCCAGGAGCAACGATTCCTGAGTAAGCCAGACCGATGAAATGATCTTCGATCAGATCGCCGCTTAACATGACCGTGACTGAATCCAGGCTGTCAACGGCCGTAGGCACTGTTGCCGATCCGTCAAACATGTCAACGATCATGAAGTTTGCAACGTCTACCGAGGCAAATTCAGTACTGAATGTGGCATACAGCTTGGGAGTGCCGTCCACAAGAACGACATCGGCATAGTTGATCTCCGGAGGCGCTTCAAAGTCGAATGTAAAGTGAACAGTATCACTGACATTTATACCACCGAAAAGATCCTTTGCCTGGACGTAAACATCGTATTCGCCGTTCATCTTCCACGGCTTTTCTTCATCGATGAGGACGTATAGGACTGTATCCTGAGTAATCAGTTCCTCATCCGGACCGTTTCCGCCAATGAACTTCAGCTGATAGGATACGGTATCGCCTTCATCGGGATCGACAGCCTTCGTCCAATTTGTGAAGAATGTCTTGACATTTGCACCACCTTCACCAAACGGCATATCAACAAAAGCCGGATCATCCAGGGATGTAAATGTAGAACCGTCTGCCGGATTCAGAATAGTGAAGTCCCCCGGTACCGTATTCGGATTAAAATCAGCCAGGCTCCTCGGTAACAACTGAGCGCCTTTATAATCACCCACAATACCGGTGATATTAATTGGCCATTTGTCCGGTTTTGGAGAACCGTCGATATCAGTGTCTTTGTCGATATAACAGTAAAAAGTGGAGTCATTTTTATCAAGGAGTTCATTTCCCTGATTTGATCCTTCAGCAGGCCATGTAAGTCCGGCAGCGGTTGTATCACAACCTTTCATGACAACCAGCATTCCTTCGAATGCTTCGCCGTCCATATCTGTTGCTGTTATCTCAACCGGTTCAACTTCGTTTTCCGTGCTTAATACAATATAATCGGCGTTTTTGATTTCCACTAATCCGTTATAGATATCAATTTCGCCGACAACCATAATCTCATCGCCGAGTGCGACATTCTGGGCTACATCATAATCATATACAGCAATACCGGCCGCTGCATCCTGAATATAAACCGGGCCGGCAGAACCGAAATTTGTTGTTGTTGTGGCAATACCTGTAGTTGCAACCATTTCACCGTCGGCGATAGTTCTGGCACCGGGGATATCTGAAAGAGCCGTCAAACCGGGCACATAATTGTTCTTGTAGCTGTATTCATCAACCCAGACGGTATCCGCACCCGATGCACCCTGACCGGCGATGTAGAGAGAACCGGTGTCATTCACGGCATAACCGATGATGGTGAAAGTGGTGAATTCATTTTCCGAAATACAGGAAACCTGATACGGCTGTTCTCCCAGGCCGTCAATGCCGAAGTACAGATACTGACTGGCGGAGGTATTAAAACTTCCCGTCTTGATCTTGGCGGTTGCCTTAAAGAAAGTATTCGGCTCGGCGTAAACAGTGCGCCGGGCGTCAAAAGTCCAGCCGGCATCGGAGAGCTGCAGAACGGTATCCAAATGGGTTCTGGATGTCCAGCCGCTGTTGTCCGAGCGCCAGTTGGCAACGTCGTCTCCGGTGCTGAATGTTTCGGTGATATCAAATTCACTGGGCGGAGTCAGCCGGACGACATCATCGGCTCCCCGCGGATTCAGCCGGTAATGACTGCCGTCATAATCGACGATACCGACGATGTTGTAGTAATCGCCAACGTTCAGGGTAACATTGGATAGATGGTAGTCTACGTTGTCTCCGATTAAGAAGTAGGTCACGCTGTCATCATCGGTACAAAGGTACTGATAATTAGTGGGTCCGGAAATTACGAATACGCTGTCGATTTTAACCAACTGACCTTCCCATTTTTCACCGGGATCGGTGTCAGCTGACAATGAGGTATCAATATCTGCGCCGGCAATTTCAAAAGGACCATAAGGCAGGTTACCTGAGGAAAATACTTCCAATAGAACCGGATTGACAAGCTCAGTAAGGTTTTTATAAGTGTCTCTTTCGGCCAGAAATGCTATTTCATCACCGACAGCTACTTCGGCATCAAAATCATAACTGAAGATCATCGCACCGGTATATTCACCGTCTTCGGCATCGTTGACCCAGACATTATTATATTCGTCATTTGCTGAAACATAGCCATTGAATAATGCTACGAAACCATCTTCAATGTGACCACCAGGATTGTTTGTATTTGTCCAGCCAATCGGTGTGATACCGGCGTAAAATACGGCGGTGTCAGTATTGGCGGCGTCAATCAGCGTATCCAGAACGAGATCGTACATGATTTCTGCGGAAGCCGTAAGCGTTACAATCGACGCGTCCACCGGATCAATTGTCGCCGACGTAAAAGCCACGCCTGGTGTGCCTAAAAGGCTGTAATTTGCCGGATCCGCAGATAATACAATATCAGTATAGTCGATTGTGATAGTTGTACCGCTGCTGGGGTAAGCGTCGGCAAATTCCAGAGGAATCG
>QNCV01000126.1 GCA_003645845.1 Fidelibacterota bacterium
AATGGTCATTAATCCCAATTATAAAGTATGGTTTTTCACCCCGGTTCACTTGTTTCCTGAAGAACAATGCGGCCTAAGAAAAGATACGTTGATATGAGCAATACCCTAAAGTCAAATACTTGGGGCTATGGCGAATAATGTTCTTGACTTTCCTTTCTATGAAGAACTCAAGTTAATTTAAAGGCAATGTCTTAAAAACCCAAAAGGATTTCATTTCAATCAGTATCGCTCAAGTTAGGTTTATACTAATTTTCAGACCTCAATCGTAACAGGATGAGGTCTTTTTATTTCTTTAAGTACGGATTGAAATACCCATGACGCAATTCCGGAAACTTTACCCTAATTCCGGCAATCATTTCGGCGATACCAATGCCATCCTGTTCAACAGGTTGCATGGTCTCCCAGTACCAATCGGGATCAATGTTCAGATTACGCCACTGGATCATGTCAATATGATATTCGTCTATTAATTTTTCCAGTGATTCGATCTCATCCGGCTGATCGGTAAAACCGGGAAATACAAACAGATTCAGTGAAACAAAACCACCGTCGGATTTCATCAATTCAATGGATTTCAATACATCGGCAAAAGAATACCCCTTTTGCCGGAAATAACGGTTATAATAATCTTCCCGGGTCGAATTCAGCGACACCCGCATACTATCCAGTCCATTTTGCCGCAGCTTTGCCACCGCTTCAGGACGACTGGCATTGGTGTTCAGGTTGATTGTTCCCTTTTTCGTCTTCTTCCGGATACCTTTGACAGAATTAATCAACAGATCGGCATTCATCAACGGCTCGCCCTCACAGCCCTGTCCAAAACTGACAACCGGTTCGGGAGCCGATTTGAGATGATCGACGGCAATCTCAATTATTTCATAGGCTGTGGGTGTAAAATCAATGCGCAACTGGGCGCTGCAAACACCTGTATTTTCCTGCAATGAGATACATCCCAGACAATTGGAATTACACACCCGTGAAGTGGGTAGTGGCATTTCCCAACGATTCAGAAGATAATTCAACGCTGCCGGGCAGCCATACCTCAGGGCGCAATTTTCAACGAGATGTCGAACCAGCCGGTTCTGCGGATATTTGGACAGCATCGTTTTCGCCGCAATATCTACACTATCCATATCGAATTCCGCCGGATCCTGGCGGATGCTCTCATCAATTCGAATAGCCGGCACATAAAACCGTCCCTCATACCAGCCGACCGCAGAATAGGCATAGAGTGGTAAACGGGACGCCTGATCCGAACACTCGTATACGGCATGATACATAATCGTATAGGCCGGTGCCACAAAGGCTGCTACGGCCATTATCGATTCATTATCATCGGATTCAAGAACAACAATTTCGCCGGTCTCCGGGTCACGTCCAACGGGAAAACGGCCGGGAAGCCGCATCAGCCGGCTGCCTTCGGGCAAAGGGATCCACTCTTCCGGTAGAATGTCAACTATAGCCTCTCCACTGGCGCCAAGTGCTCGCAAACAGTCATGGTCGAACACATTTCCGGCATCGTCACTATACACAAGCAAAGGATTGATTTTACGGCTCATATTTCAATCTCATTGTTATAACGATGACCATTGCGAATCATGTTTATACTGACGTTCAATTCGAATCCGACAATCAGGGAAATGGAAATCAGATACAACCAGAGCAGCACCACCATCAGGGTTCCCAGAGAACCGTACAGCTTATTATATTGGCCAAAGTGATTGACATAATAACTGAAAACCAGCGCAGAAATGATCATCAGCACAGTCGCAATAGCCGAGCCCCAGGAAAAAAACTGCCAGCCGGTTTTCTTGGCCGGCGCCAGGTAATACAGAAAAGAAACGGCGAAAAACAGCAAGGTGGTAACAATTAACCAGCGACCAATCAGAAGAAAATAATAGGTGAGATTCACTTCAATTACCCCGATCCTGACTAGGTAATTAATCCCTATTTTACTGAATGTAATCAATCCTGCAGATACTATAAACATGATTAAAATCAGGGTTACCAAAATAATCGACACCAATCGTTGTGTCCACCAGTTTCGGGTTTCAAAACTATGCTGGGACGTATTGAATGCCGAGATCAGCGCATGGATACCGTTGCTGGAAAAGATAATCGTCGCCAGAAACATTATCAGCAGCAGGACTCCGCTTTTCTGGGTAACCACCTCGACCAGGGTTGATTCGATCAGATGGTAAACATTCTCGGGAATAAAATCATAAATCAGCGACAGAAGCCCCGGTTGAAAATTTTCTATGGGTACAAAGGGTATTAATGTAAACAGAAAAATCATGCTGGGAATAAATGCCAGAAAGAGATTGAAGGCTATGGCCGACGCCCGGGTGACAAGTGATCCTTTTGTAAAGCCCAGAAAAAATAAGCGGACTATTTCTGAAAATCCTGATTTAATTGCTTGAGACTTTGCCCCGTTTGACATAACAGATGGAAATTAGAACATTTGCTATAAATAAAAAAGGCGTCCCACCTATATTTATTTCAGAATTGTCATTTTTTTGTGGAATACCTTATCACCGATAATTACCCGGTAAATATACAGACCGGTGGCCAGAGGTTTTCCGTTTTTATTAATTCCGTTCCAGGTTACGGAATAGAACCCCGGCAGCTGCTTTTCATTAACGATTGTGGCAACTTCCTGGCCGAGGATGTTATAGACTTTGATGCTGACATGATAGGGCGTCAATTGTTCAAAGGCTTCATCAAACGTCACAAAACCCCCTGCTCCGATGGTATATTTTATCGTAGTCAGCGAATTGAAAGGATTCGGATAATTCTGAGAAATGCTGATTTCTTCCGGCAATACAACCGCCGGATTCATCGAGTTGACCCGAATCTGATAAATTCCCGGCGTGGCCGAATATGCCCAGTAGGACCCCTTTTCAAGACTTGTGTATGTTTTCAGATACTGCCATTCACCGTTGACATATTTATAAATTCCAAGATCCGTCGCATACTGCTGCAGGAATTGCATCCGGTCGAGACTGAACATAATCCGGGCATTATCATCAAGTCTGGTCAAGGGTATTCTGAAATCAAATTCATCGGAAACCGGAAAATCATCATCCATGAAAGAGCCTTTTGCCAGAGCCGTATCGGATCTGATTTCCCTTTTATAGGGAATAAACATCGCACACATGTCCATGGGAACCGCATTGGCCGCAAAGAGGAATGACATGATACTGTCGGGATCGGTCAGCGCTCCACCGGTCTCCCGGCTGATCTTCGAAACACCGATTTTATACGAATAATGTCCATCATTACCGGCCAGATCGGTACCGCTGATATCAATTTGGACAATGCGGGTATCTTCAATCTGGTATGTGGCATTATAATAAGTAACACTGTCGGCATCCATTTCCCGGCTGACAATCAGTGATTCACTATCCGCAAGTACACTGGTTCCCGCACCTAACCGCTCAGAAGGATAAACATCAATTTCAACATACCGGCTGGCCAGTTGGTTTTGGAAAATCGCCAATTCAAAGGACGGTCTGGTAGTATCGGTGACGGTAACCGTTACAAACTGGCTGTCCACTCCGCCCATCGGATCGGTGACGATTGCCAGAACCGAATCGACACCAAACCGATCAATATCCGACCAGAAGCGAACACTGCGAGTCGCAGCCGTATAATTGATATACACCAGATCACCAGCATCAAATTGCCAGACCAGAGAAGTATCGTTGTGATCGCTATCGCTGACATAATTATCCAGCAGATATTCAACAGTATCTTTCTGGTTAAAACCAATCGCAAAGAAACTGGAATCAATTTGAGGGGGATCGTTCATCGGCAAAATTTCAACCGTAACAAAAGCCGTGTCCGAGAGACCACCCAAATCCGTCACCACTACCGTCAATTCCGCGGAACCGTTGTAATTTATTCCGCCGAACAGTGTAATCTGATTGTCAAGCGTATCATAATCCAGAGAAACCGCACCATCCATCGTGAACGACCAGTTCAGCGTATCAACACCGTCTTCCACATCATAGACGAGTGTATCCCAATCGGAAAGTGACATAACGTACAGACTGTCTTCATAAAATGTAATCGCCGGCAGACTGTCCAGAACCGGTTTGTCGTTTATAGATTCAATGGCAATATTCACATCAATGCTGTCTGTGGCGGTGCCGTCACCGACATAAAAAACGAAATCCTGAAAATCCGTATAGTAATTCGGTGTTCCGAAAATCGAAGCGACATGGGTCAGCGGATCGATGCTGATCCGAATACTATCTGAAGCACTGCCGGCAGAACTGTTTGTACGGTTATTGGCTGAAAATGAGCTGATTTCACCACCTCTGAAAAATTTCTTCGGCTGAATGCCCGTAGACAGCGATTTATCGCTATCTGATTTACGTCTTGCAGAAAATGTTAATCCGGCATCGGGAGACTCAACATCTGCTACATAATCGTTCAATTCAATCGTTACGGTATCATCTTCGGGAACAGTTATATCCGGAATAGCGCTGAACACCGGCGGATCGTTGACCGATTGATAATGTACGATCAAGTCCGTGGTATCGGAAAGCGACCCGGCATCCGATACAACTACCTGTAACGTATCGTCACCAAACCAATTATTCTCCGGTGTAACTGTTAATACCGAATCAAGGATCACGGCACTCGTATGGGAGCCGGATTCAATGGTCCAAACCAAAGTTGTATCGTCATTATCCACATCGGCAACATACTCGTACCAACTCGACAGTGTAATTGTTACTACGGAATCTTCATCAACGTTCAATTCGGGTAAAGCACTCAATACCGGCGAATCATTTGCCGGTGTTACCCGAATGGTTGTTACAACCGTATCCCGTCCAAAATCAGCAGATATTGTACTGTCATTGACAATAAAGCGAAAATCAAAACCATCAATGAAAAAGTTGGGCTGGGCATAGAACCTGGCGACATTTGTTGTGGTATCAATATCGATACTGATACTGTCGCCGTTGGAATTCACCAGCAATGTTCGATAAGGATTGATTGAATGGGACTTGAACGGTACATTTTCTGATAATTTTTCTGCACCGCCGCCCTTTTTACTTTCCACCGGCTCGACCGACCAGTTCAGTTCCAGATCAGTGTTATCTACATCTGAAACATAATCATTCAACGCAACCGTCGTCGTTTCGTCTTCGGCAAAGCTAATCAATTCCGGAAAACCTGCGTCGATAACCGGCGGGTCATTGACCGGTGAAACGAAAACAGCCAGTTCTGTCGTGTCGGACAATTCACCATCGGAGACAATCACCTCTCCGGTGTCCGATCCGAACCAGTCCGGCGGACCGGATATCGTCAGGCTGTCGTTGACAACAAGTGCGTTAAGAGTCGAAAACTCACCGACCTGCCAGGACATTACCGAATCGGGATTGTCTATATCAGCGACCCGGTCATCCCAATCAGAAAGGTCAATCGACAGGCTGCTATCCTCTTTAAATGTATAATCGTCCAGAGCAATGAGAATCGGGGCGTCATTGACATTTTCTACTGAAATAGTAAATGTATCACGGTCGGCCACCCCGCTGCTGTCGTGCACGGAATAGACAATTTCAAAACTCTGTTCGCGATCATCATTGGTTGGCATCCAGCTTATAATACCGTTCACCGAATCGATTTCCATCGAATCCGGCGCTGAATTCAGTTCAAACCAGAGCGAATCGCCCGGATCCACATCTTCGTAACGGATCGTATAGCTAAAAAGTTCATCCTCTTTAGCAGTTGTATCGGCCTGGGCAGTCAAAACGGGTGCATCGTTGGTATTATTAACATGCAGGTTAAATTTCAGGGAATCCGAAGCCCGGTCTTTATCAAACACCCAAAGTTCAAAACTCGTATCACCGACATTAGCATTCAGGGGTATCCATGAAACGATTCCAGCCGCTGTATCCACCTGCATCATATTCGGAAATTCCTGAAGTTCGAATGACAAAGTATCGCCATACATTGAATCGATATCCGTTGCTGCAAACTGAAAGGTCCAGATGCTGTCCTCATCAATCGTATCACTGACCGTTGTCGTCGTCAGAACCGGAGCGTCATTGGCATTTTCCACAATCACATGGATCAGCTGATTAATCACCGAACCGTTACCGTCGGCAAACCGGATTGTGATTACTGACGTATCTACATCGTCATTTTCCGGTGTACCGGATAAAACACCCGTCGTGTCATCTCCGCTCAACCAGGCTGGTAAGCCGGTAAAGGAATAGGCCGCGTCGCCCTGGTCTTCATCATCGACATTGGGATCATAGGTGAACAGTTCATCTTCAGTGGCAATACTATCCGTAATGGTTGACAGAAAATGAGCCGGATTGTTATTAACAGAAAGTGTAACTGTTTTAGTCTTGATTCCGCCGTTACCGTCATCCACTCTGACATTCAGTGCAATGGCATCCTTCACATCACCGTTTAACGGCGTTCCTGAAATTACGCCGCTGTTGGCATCGATAGAAATCCAGCCGGGCACCGTATTGGTAAAGCTGTAAACCGTTGCGCCCTGGCCTTCATCATCGCTGTTAACATCATAGAAAAAGATATCATCTTCCGTAATTGTCGTATCGGTAAAAATTTGTGTGAAACCGGGACCTTTATTTGAAACGGCCAATGCATATTTCAGAGTATCGAGTCCACCGTTTCCGTCATTGACCTCAATCTCAACTGTATCGCCTGTGGTAACATGCTGGTTAAGCGGGGTGCCTTTCAACAGACCGCCGGACAAATTCAGGTTCAGCCATTCCGGTTTTCGCAAGGCTGTATAGATCATGGTTCCCTGGCCTTCATCGCTGCAATTCAGATCAAGGGAATACTGAATGTCCTCCTGACCGGATGTCACCGGAATTGTCGTAAACTGCGGTTTTGAATTCACCACCGTAATTATAAAATCCAGGGTGTCGGATCCACCGTTGCCATCGGTCACCCTAACCGATACGGCATTATCGCCGACATCATCGTTCATTGCGGTACCGCTGAGTTTTCCGGTGCTGCCGTTGATTGACAGCCAGCCCGGATTGGTCAGGATTGAAAACGTGTTGGTCCCGCCGCCATCGGCAAGCGTTAATGTATACTCGTACAGACTATCTTCATCAATTGTCGCCAGCGGCGAGCCGGTAAATTCGGGGTCTTTATTAAGCACCGTTATCTGGAAAGACAGATTTGCGTAGCCGCTGAAGTCATCGGTCGCCCGGATAGAAATTGTCGAGCTACCGATGTCACTGTTATCCGGAGCGCCAGTTAATTCACCGGTTGATGCATTCAGGGAAAGCCAGTCGGGTAAGGGAGTCTGTGCCGTATAGGTCACACCACCGGCGCCTTCATCATCACAATCCAGATCGATGACAAGAGCATCGGCTTCGTCAATGGTTGTATCTGTCTGCGTTTGAAATACCGGCACAACATTCACCACATTTATCGGAATATTCAGGGTGTCCCGGCCGCCATTGCCATCGAGAAATTCCATATA
>QNCV01000127.1 GCA_003645845.1 Fidelibacterota bacterium
CCCTGTTAGTTGTCAATTAATAATTAAAGATAAATTATTTTAAAACTCAATTCAACAAATAAAAAAAGCCGCATCAACCTGATGCGGCTTTGGAAATTTTCATATAATCAACAGGCGCCCCTGCCTGTAAGAACGACTACGACCGTTCTGGCCAAAATTTTTAAGTCGGTAAATATCGACCAACTCCTGATATATTTTACATCATGACTAACCTTGTCCGCCACTGATTCGATCGAGGAATCATAGCCCTGGCTGACTTGTGCCAGGCCGGTGATTCCCGGTTTCACCCGCAATCTGACCTCGTAATTGGGAACCCTATCTTTCAAATCTCTCACAAAAATGGGTCTTTCCGGACGCGGGCCGACCATCGACATGTCCCCCTTAATGACATTGATCAATTGCGGAATTTCATCAATTCTGGTTTTTCGTAAAAACCGACCCAGGGTAGTAACTCTGGGATCATTCTGGGTCGCCCAGACGGCGCCGCTTTTCTTTTCAGCATCCTGCATCATTGTTCGGAATTTAATCACTTTAAACGGACGGCCATAATTGTCAATTCGGCGACGCTCACGAATACGACTCTCACCGTTTATATCAGTCTTATAAATCCGACGGATTCTGCGTCGGCGGTTAATACCGATCCGTTCCTGCGTATAAAAAACAGGACCGCGACTGGTCAGCTTGATCAAAATGGGTATGATAATAAAAATCGGCAGGGCAAGCAACAGACCGAGAGCAGCACCCCCGATATCCAACATCTTTTTCAATCCCTTATCAAACATAGCCATTACATATTTTATAGGACTGGAAGCTTTTATTGGTGTCAACAATGTATATAACAATAATGCAGAAATAAACAAAATACCAGTAATATATTCACCATAATAAAAACTGAAATGCGATTTCAAAGATTGCCTGCGAAGCTGCTCCCGCACATTTTTTGGCTCAATCGGGATTGCTCTACCGTAACCGACCGCCGTGCGGGGAATTGCATATGTATGACTCACTCTGGTCTCGTAGTTCGTCTTAATGACTGTTTTGTTCATCAGGATTCCGATTTAATCATAGTGAAATGGTTAGATAAATTGCTTCCCGGTACATTCCTACAGCAAATTGACTGCCCGAAATGACATATGTGGAAATATTTAGCAACAATACAGGACAATAATAATCCCGATACCATATCATGTTGTCTTATAGAGTCTTAGCCGTATTACCTTAAGGGCAACCATTATTGGTTATTTATTATTATGATTTTAGGGCAATGTGCAGAAGAAATTAGCTGAATCGTCTAACATAATATTTGCAAGCATTTGCGCACACAATACGAAATAAGTTGCAAATTGCAAAAAGGCCGGATTCTGATGAATCCAGCCTTTTTATATTACATTTCAGACGGTTAGAAAATCAATTGAATCTAAAAATCCAAGATTATGGAGAACCGATGAATGCTTTCCGACGTAGATTTTTCATTTGGTGAAAAAGTATAATCAAAATGTGCAGGACCCATCAGAGCCCCGACACCGAATGAAAGTGATTGTCCAAATTCGCGTCCATCCTGGGCCGGTATATACGAGAACCCCGTCCGTGCATAGTAACGATTCTGGTAATTAAATTCATACCCATTGCTGATAGACAAATCACCGTAGAACGGATTACAGACTTCCAGCGAGGTCAATACGGAGGGTCCAAACGGTTTGACGGCAAAACCTGCCCTCACCGCGGCGGGAAGTTTTTCACTGATCCCATCAATATCCATGTTCTGACCAAGGTTTACTGCGGCCAAGCCAAATGACACCTTCTCCATGTCATATCGGGTGCCGATATCTGCGGCCAGGGCCGCACCGGAAAGACCCGCAAGAGACACGACGATATATTTGGCCGTCAAACCGACGGAAAAGGCATCATTGACTCGATATGCCGCCGATAAACTGGTGGCAAGATCATAAGTCGATGTAATTTCACCGGTCGGTTCATCATTAATATCATAGCCTTCTATGGAGCCGTAGCTCAAATACGATGCGGCCGCACCGAAGGTCCATTTATCCAGAGCCGGGTAGGCTACCGCAATGTATTCATAATTGATATCCTGATACCACGAAAAATGAGAGAATACAACCTGGGATGAATTCAATTGCATCAGGCCGGCTGGATTCCAATACAATGAGGTGGCATCGTCACTAACCGATGTAAAAGCACCACCCATTGCCGCCCCTCTGGCACCAACCCCAATATTAAGAAAATCAGCCGCGGTCTGCCCATTATCCGATGCCACCGAGGTCTTCCCCAGCAGAGCCGTCACGGCAATCAAAAAAATCCAGATTATGAGTATTTTGAATAATCTCTGTCTTGACATCATTTACCACCCTTTGTAATATTATTCTTCTCGCAGGGTAGTAATTGCAATGTCAATGCCCGAAATACCCAAGCTGAAGTAAATCTAAAATAAACCCCAAAAAAAATCATAGTTTCCTGTAAGTAAAAGAAGTTTAATTAGTTATATTGTTGATAAAAATGCTGTGGGGATAGGTATCATCCGGGTTTCCACAGCCTGGAATCGCCTATCAAGCGGTTATTAGGACCTGTCCTGAACACCTCTCTTTTAAAACCCCCTTTCAGTGTGCCATCATACTGCCCCGTAACAAATTACATGTACGGTTCATTTTTTGAGCACGCCTTTCAGATTTGTTGAACCATTGACCAACAATGTTTATACAGTATTGGACGCAACCCATACTAATTATATATTAATTTTTTTTATAACCTGTTGTCAATAAAAAAACTAGGGCAGGCGTGCTTTTTTCCGAATTTTAATCCAAAGTATGACTGCAACTTAGCGGTATATAATCGATTTATTTATTCACTTTTATGATTTTATGCCGGTAACCTGTTGAATTCACTTGGCTTACCAAATGATGCAGTATAAATTATAATGCGATTTTTTTATCGGGCGATAGAAATACTCACGGTATTCCTTATAGTATTCGGGGCCGCATGCCGGATGTAAAGATGATTTAGAGTTTCATCTTCTCGGCAATATCACCAATCAACGGCAACTTATATTTTTTGCCCTGAATACCAAAGATTATTCCAGCCACAGAGGTTCCCAGCGCAAGGATTATTACTGTTTTCCAGATCATACTGGACAATCCCGGAATCAGGAAAAGAACTGCCAGAAGTTCGATCAGGAAAAGAATCAAACCCTGCCGGCTGTGAAAGCGTGCCTGTTCATTATCCCGCATCTGAAGGAGAGGAATCAGACATAGAAACGGAATATAGGACAGAACCGAGGCAATTAAGGCCCGATCTTTGTCGAATGTCGAGTCGCCGGATTTTTGCCCGGCGGAATCGTCAAGACTGGGAATTTCGGTATGGCCGGTCTTTTTTTCTTCTCTGTCAAAAAATGATTCACCCATACTAACCTGTCTCCAATGGTTAAACCTGCCAAAAAATCTCTTTGTCTTTTTCAGGGAGTTCGACTGCAATCGGTTTATCAAACGGCCATTTTTCCATCATCTCATTCCCGGAATACAGTGAAACAAAAAACTCAATCTTTCCGTTTCCACTACCGGTTAAAGTTTTTCGATCGAATTTGACCTCCAGAATCCGGTTATAGGAGAAAGTCATATTCTCCCCTGCTTTCTCCCGGACCTTCTCCAGTAAAATCTCCCTGAGACCGATATCTTTAAAATCAATAACAATTCGGCAATTGTTTAGGCCAACTAAATCAAAATCATCATCAAAGTCAAGGCGAATATAAAAGCTGTCATGATCAAAGGCAAAGTAAATCGCCTTGATATAGACATCGACCCTATGCATGGCGCCTCCGGCCTTAAGACAGTCATAGCTTCCCGCCCCGCTCCATTCATAATAATGGGTCAACAGGCCATCCAGTTTCGGCGTGATGAGTGATTCCGGCAGACTTACAAACGATTCCAATTTCCCCCCGTGTATCGGCTGCATCAGCCGGGAAGGAATCTCCATATCAAGCATTTTATAGACGGCCGAGAGATGAGTTCTGAAGAGCACATCGAAATCTGAATTGTGCGTCCCGATATGTTCATCGCCAAACCACCAGCACCAATCAGATCCCTCGGCGATATAAATTTGATTCCATATTTTCTGCATCTTTTCGGGATCGGCATCGGGATACCTGGTCTGATAATCGACCAATGCCTGCCGGGCATCGCTCAGCATGTCCCAGGCCATATTATCCTCACTATGCCCGATCCAGATACGGAAATTGTGATTGATCCATGATCCCGCAAAAAGTTTTTTGAGACTTCGCGCCAGTAATGTCTCGGCGGCATCGGTCAGTGAAACGACCTCAAACTCTTCACTTGTCGCAAGTTCCTCATAAAATCGCGATAGAAACCGGTTGCCGTCCTCGGGGAAATATTCCCAGGCATTTTCACCATCGAGTATTATGGGGATAAGGCAGTTGTCAAGATTGTCTTTCAGCCGATCACGCAGTAATGAGAGATTATGCATAAAATCGGAAACCGCCCTCTCGGCATCCCATCCGGCATAGATAAAGCCGATCCTGTCCGAAAGCCCATGGTCACGGAAAAATATTTTAGTTCCCAAAGCACCGATATACTCGTAAGCATGAAAAGCTGAGGGTTTCCCGGAACTTTCCTGCATTTTTGATTGCAACAATATCTCTTCGTCGGTAGCAACCCATCTGATTCCGGCATCATTTATCAATTTCAAAGCGCCCTCGGAAACCGAACCTTCCGACGGCCACATCCCGGCCATATTTTTGCCGAACAGGGAGTAGAACTTTTCGCATGATTTTTCTATTTGCCAGCGAGCATCCTCCGGATGACTGAAGCGTTTTTCGGGCAGATCGATTCCGGCTATGGCTTCGCGAGCCACATCGGTATCGATAAGAAGCGGCAGAATCGGATGATAATACGGTGTAAAGGAAATATCGATTTTATCTTCAGCGAAGAGCCTTTGATAGGTCGGGATTATTTTTTTAAGCAGATCAATCTCCAGGTCGAGCAATCGATGCTTTTCTTCTTCGGTAAAGTCCCTTCCCTTTCGAAAAAGGCTGTTGAGCCGGTATTCATCGCGGAACGAGGGATCGATCCAGACCAGGTTCGACCAAACCTGAAGATCCCGCCATTCCGAGGTTGAGAATATTTCGGCAGCCAGATCGATGTCATTGGCACAACTTTCCTTTTTTCGATAGAGCTGTTTATACCGAGTGTAGGGTTCGATCATAGTCGGGTACTGGGCCGAAAAGAAGGTCTGGAGGATTTCTTTTTTTTCGGCTGTATTCAAATCACGCGACGGTATGCGCGACAAATCCATATGACGGTCCGTGTAACCCAGACAATACATTTCAATTTGATCAAGCAGTGATGGAACCAGATTGAAGGTCGCCTTGATATTATACTTTTCGGCCAGAAGAGGCATATCCAGATAATCCTTGAGTCCGTGAAGACGGACCCAGGGCATCATAAACTTTTTTGTATCAGGGTGAAGATAAAAAGGCTGGTGCATATGCCAGAGAATCGCAACTTTGAGTTTCTTTTTCTCCGGCATAGTCATATCAACAACTATTTGATTTTAAGGCTCATGGACAATCTGGTGGCAATTCGAGCGCTTTCCGTATTAGGAAATTTTTCATTGAGTACGGCAAGAGTTTTTTCGGTCTTGTCCAGATCCCCTGCATTTACGTAATTCCTGACTGCTCCGAGATAAAAATCCGGCAAAAGAGGTGAGTCCGGATAATATTCGATAGCCTCGTAAAATTTATCGCCAGCGGCCAAAAATTCCTGCTTATTTTCAAGACACGCGGCAATTCCCGCAATGGCCGATGCAGTAGTCAAATCATCAATATGGTATTCATCGATGAATTTTTGATAATTCTCAATAGCCTGGTCGAAATTCCTGCTCTCATAGTGTCCATTGGCGAGATAAAACAAGGCCATTCCGCCTGTTCGTCCACCGTAATTTTCGGAAAGGTCTGACAATTCCAATATGGCCTCTTGATAATTGCCGCGATTCAGGTTAGCTACCGCCATGGACAAACGCATGGCACCTTCCTTGCTTTTTGCCTCGCTGACATTCAAAAAGTATACGATGGCAACGATGGCAACGATTACCACGGCAACGCCGATTACCAACGGCTGCCAGTTTTCGATACACCAATCCCTGGCCTGAAGCATAAAGTTGGTGAATTTATCCTGTTTGATCTGCTTTTTTGTAATCTTGACTTTCGACCGCATTATCTTCTTCTCTCTTAAGGCTTAAATAACTGTGATATCTATCGGCTCAGCATTCTTTTTCCTTACTGGTGACAAAAAAACGGGGCCGCCGACGGCTAACCCCGTCGTGATTTCTATTGACTAAAAATAACCGGTAAAGGTCATATTAATGTGATGATTTTTCCATTCGCTTTTTGATTTGAGGGCCTCATCACTGGTCAAAGTCTCTTGCTCGTAAGTGGTATACGTGTATGCAAAATCAAGCATAATTTGCGACCAGTGAATGCCTGTCCCAAACGAGAAACTATAGCCGGTAACCTGGTTATCATCAAAATCATAAATATAAAAGATACGGGTCGAATCCACAACCGGATTACCCTTGGCGCCGTCATAAAGAACTTCATATCCATCGATATTGCCTTCAGGGAATGCCTCATTACGGAATCCAGCCCTGATCGGTATTTCACCGATTGAAGTGTTGAACAAATATTCGGTACCAATACGGAACTGGATGACATCGCTCCAACTGGGATCATACGTGGTAAATCTTTCTTCCGTATCACCGCCCGGAGTGATAAAGAGCGACTCGAGATTTTTCACTTTCTTGCCGGAGAACTTCTTGTATTCGACATCACCGGCTAAAAGCCAGCCGTCCCGCACCTGATATGACATACCAAAACCAAGCATCAGGGGCATCTCGATCCGCGAGGTCATATTATCAACATAGATGGTGTCTGTCTGGAATATCCCCCAGGAATCATCCTGTCCGACGCCAATATCATTACGAGTCGAAAGCATATAATGGGTTGTATCCGATTCACCTCTTAACTCAAACGGAGTCCGTGCTACCGCGCCGAGTTTCAGTCTGTCGCCCGAGTACATCAGGCCGAGGGTCATGTTGAATCCGGTATATTTGGTGGAGTCGATAATCGTGACATCATTTTCGTAGAGCGCATCGCCCCAGAAGGTTACAACATCCCGGCTGAAGGCCCTGTTTTCCTCAGAGATAACCCGCCCGTAATAGACATTACCGGCCAGGCCGAATGACAGCTGCTTGTATATTCTTGCACCCAACGAGATGTTAAAACTGTTGATACCGCCGTCTTTCTCCAGGAAAGCATTTGGCTCGTCACCCATCCAGCTGTTAAAAAGATTTTCGGCGGATAGATTATAGGTGTCGAAATTTCTTGTATAGGAAACATTGGCAACCACATGATGTCCCTTGACACGCAGCGGTGTAACAATATTCCAGTAATTCA